>JBIKMR010000261.1:0-6123 GCA_044359155.1 Candidatus Hydrogenedentales bacterium
CAGTTCCATAGTTTCGACAAGCTGTTTCAAAAACAAAGGCGGGCCGCATGGATGCCATGCGGCCCGCCTTGCAGGATAGTCGGGGATTGCGGGTTAGCCCACGGCCTTTTCAAACTTCTCGGCCACCTTGTCCCACACGAACACATTCCAAGCGGCGGCAATGTAGTCGGGGCGGCGGTTCTGGTAGTTCAAGTAATAGGCGTGTTCCCACACGTCGAGCCCGAGGATGGGGGTCTGCCCGTTCATGATCGGGGAATCCTGGTTGGCGGAGCTGGTCACTTCCAGCTTCTTGTCCGCGTTCACCACCAGCCATGCCCAGCCGCTGCCAAAGCGCTTGGTGGCGGCTTCGCCGAACTTGGTCTTGAAGGTGGCGAAGTCAGTGAACGTGTGGTTGATCGCGTCAGCCAAATCGCCGGTCGGTTCGCCGCCGCCGTTCGGGCCGATGATTTCCCAGAAGAACGAGTGGTTCGCATGGCCGCCACCGTTGTTGATCACCACCTGCCGCTTATCCTCGGGCACTTCCTTGATGCGCTTCAGCAATTCTTCCACGGGAAGATTGCCCAGCTCGTTGCCTTCGAGCGCGGCGTTCACGTTGGTGATGTAGGCCTGGTGATGCTTGCCGTGGTGGATTTCCATCGTGCGCGCATCAATGTGGGGTTCGAGCGCATCAAGCGCATAAGTGAGGCTGGGAAGGCTGTATGCCATGAGTCCTCTCCTTCTTTGGTTGGTTGCCGGGGTAACAACGCGGCTGCCGCAACAGCCACAACCCCAGACGATACCTTACCAAACGCTTGGGCGCAAGGTGGTTATTCGCCGAAACAGCCACGTGCGGACAAAAAAAGGGCGGCGTCGAGGCGGCTTCCCCAATTCCCCGCCACGACGCCGTCGCGTTTCCCAAGCCTTGCAGCTTGGGGTGTACGTTGCCCTACCTCACCGGAGGCGATAAGGAAGTTCATTCGGCGGCAGCGCGTAGGCGCGACAGGAGGGGTGGTCGCATGAAGCCTCGACATCTGCCTGTGTGCCTTTGGCCGGTCAGGGAGCTGCGGTCAATACTGACCGGCGCAACAGTTGCGCGGGTGCGTTGCGGAGAGGGTCCCGCGCAACCTGAATGGCACGTCACCGATTGAACTGTCCCGTCTCGCGTCCCCGTCAGGGGGTCGTACCTGCAATTAGAATACACCGCAATCATCGTGCCGTCACACGCCTGCGGAAAATCCCCGGCTAAGAAGCTATAAAAATTGGACTTGCGTATTTTGGCATTGTTAGGAATAATTTAAGGACGCGGGAAAAAGCTTCCCCATTCCCGGAATCGGACACGACATTGTCCCGATTTGATACATTTCGGGTTTTGGGGTACGCTGTATGCGGGGCGTATGTTACTAGTCGCTGGAGGGTAGACATGGATCGGGGCAACATGATTGCGCGGCTGCGCAGCCACGGGCAACCGTGGGACGTGGCCGTGATAGGCGGCGGCGCAACCGGGCTGGGCGTGGCGATAGACGCCGCCTCGCGCGGGTTGCACACCGTGCTGCTCGAAGGCAGCGACTTTGCTAAAGGCACTTCAAGCCGCAGCACCAAGCTGGTGCATGGCGGGGTGCGCTATCTCCAGCAGGGCAACCTGTCGCTGGTGCTCGATGCCCTGCGAGAGCGTGGCATCATGCGCGAGAACGCACCCCACCTCGTGCGCGACCTGCCCTTCGTGGTTCCCAACTACGACTGGTGGGAGGCGCCCTTTTACGGCATCGGCCTGCGGCTTTACGACGCGCTTGCCGGTAAGTACGGCTTTGGAAAATCGCGCAACCTGAGCCGCGAGAAAACCATCGAGCTGATTCCCACCATCGAAACACACGGCTTGCGCGGCGGCGTGATTTATTACGACGGCCAGTTCGACGACGCCCGCCTCGCCATCAACATGGCGGAGACGGCAGCAGAACAGGGCGCGGTGCTGCTCAATTATTTCCCGGTGACCGGGTTGCTAAAAGAGAACGACGAAGTGCGCGGCGTGCGCACGCGCGATTTGGAATCGGGCGAAGAATTCGAGGTGCGCGCCACCACCGTCATCAACGCCACGGGTGTGTTTTGCGATGCGCTCCGCAGCATGGACGACCCCGACGCCAAGCCCATGATACGCCCCAGCCAAGGGGTACACCTGGTGCTGCCGCGCGCCTTCCTGCCGGGAGACAGTGCCATCATGGTGCCGCACACCGACGATGGCCGCGTGCTCTTCGCCATACCTTGGCACGACTGCGTGGTGGTGGGGACGACCGACACCCCGGTGGAACATGCCAGCATCGAGCCGCGCCCCATGGCGGAAGAGATTGCCTTCCTCATGGAGCACACCGCGCGCTACTTGGCGCACGACCCCGCGCCCTCGGACGTGCTCAGCATCTTTGCCGGGCTGCGCCCGCTGGTGGGCTCGACCGACGCGGCCGACACGGCAGCGCTATCGCGCGATCACTCGCTTACGATATCGCGCTCCGGGTTGATCACCATCACCGGCGGCAAGTGGACCACTTATCGCAAGATGGCGGAAGACACCGTGGACCAGGCGATACTGCTGGGCCGCCTGCCCGAGCGCAAATGTGTGACTGAACGCCTGCGCATTCACGGCTACCACCACAATGCCGACACTTTCGGGGGCTTGGCCGCCTACGGCGCAGACGCGCCTGAGGTGCGCGCGCTGATTGCGCAAGACCCTTCCTACGCCGAGCGGATTCACCCGCGCCTGCAACCCGTGCGCGGCGAAGTGCATTGGGCAGTGCGTCGCGAGATGTGCCGCACTGTCGAAGATTTCCTGTCGCGCCGCACGCGTTCGCTGTTGCTCGACGCGCGCGCCAGCATCCAAGCCGCGCCCGTGGTGGCGCAGGAAATGGCGGTGGCGCTGGGTCGAGACGAGGCATGGGCGGCGGCGCAGGTAAAGGAATTTACGGACTTGGCGCAAGGCTATGTGCTACCGGCATAGCGAAAGGGCAAGCGCGTGCTCCAACTAACCTCCAAGAGCGGACCCACCAAGGGGCAGGCCTGGCTGCTGCCCGAGGGTGTCGTGGTGATTGGGCGCGAGGGCAAGTGCGATGTTCCCATTAAGGACCCGCTCGTGTCGCGACGGCACTGCGAAATCGTGGTGCGCGACGGCAGCGTGCGCATCCGCGATTTGGAAAGCAGCAACTCGACCTTTGTGAACGGTGACAGCGTGCGGGAATCTTCCCTTGCGCCGGGCGACGAGATCACCGTCGGCAACGCCATCCTTATCCTCACCAAGGTGGGCGGCAACTGGGAACCCAAGTCCCCCGTGCCCACGGGCACGCATTCGCCCACGGGGTCTATGCGCTTTGGCGAGCCCATCTACACCACGCGCAAGGCCGAGAGCCTGTTCACCCATGGCAAGCCCCGCAGCGCGCGCGAGCTGGCCGAACTCTTCCACACGGGCCGCCTGCTTGGGCAAACCGAAACTTTCGACGAGCTCATCGCCACCGTGCTCACGCGCCTGAACGAGCAGCTCACCCCCGCCTACGCCATTGTCGCGCTGCTGCCCAAGGGCGGCGGTGAATTGCAGTTGTATCCTGCCAACCTGAACGGGGCCATGCGCGATCTGCCCACGCTCCTGCGCCTGGCCAACCAGTCCATCACCGATCGCAAGGGTTGCCTGCTGCCCGACATTCGCACGGAGGACGACGAGCGCGTCATCGAGACCACGGCCATCGCGCCACTGGTGGTGGCGGGCGAATCCCTCGGCGCGCTGATTGTTAAGAACGCCTCGCCCAGAAGCATGTACGACGAGGACGACGTCGAGCTGCTCATCGGCATTGCCCACATGGTGGCCCCCCACCTGAAGGCCATGGAACGCCTCGAGGTGCTCGAGACCGAGAACGAGCGGCTCGTCTCCGGCGTCTCCTACCACGGCCCCATCATCGGGGCCAGCACGTCGATCAACGACGTGCGCAAGCTGGCGCGCGACAGTGCCCGGTCGGACCTCAGCGTGCTCATCCTCGGCGAAACCGGCACCGGCAAGGAACTGATCGCCCGCCTGATACACGACCTGTCTTCCCGCGCCGAGAAGCCGCTGGTGGTGGTGAACTGCGCCGCGATACCCGACGAGCTATTCGAGAGCGAAGTCTTCGGCCACGAGGCAGGCGCCTTCACCGGGGCAAAGGGCAAGCGCATCGGCCTGCTCGAAGAAGCCCATGGCGGCACCCTCTTCCTCGACGAAGTGGGCGACCTCAGCCAACAGAACCAGGCCCGCCTGCTGCGCGCCATCGAGACGGGTACCTTCCGCAGGCTCGGCGCAAGCAGCGACATCAAAGTGGATGTGCGCGTGGTCTCCGCCACCAACCGCGAGCTGGACAGTCCCGAGGAATCGCAACGCTTCCGCACCGACCTTTTCCACCGGCTCAATGCCTTCATCCTGCGCCTGCCCCCGCTGCGCGAACGCCGCGAAGACATTCCCGATTTGGCGCGGCACTTCCTCGCCAAGGCCCGCCACCGGCTGAAAGCCAAGGTGAACGACTTCACGCCCGAGTCCATCGAGGTGTTGCAGGCCCACGAATGGAACGGCAACATCCGTGAACTGCGCAATGTGGTCGAGCGCGCCGTGGTGGTTGCCAAGGAAGCGAACATCACCCCCTCCGATCTGTTCGCCGTGGCCCGCGCCCCCCAGCCTACTGCAAGCGATGGCCCCTCCATCGCATTCCCCACCCTCGCCGAACTCGAAAAGCAACACATCGAGGCCGCCTTGTCCCGTGTTGACGGAAACATCAAGGCCGCCGCAAACCTGCTGGGCATCGGGCGCAGCACGCTGTATCGGAAGATCGGGGAATACGAGATCAGCGCGTAGATCCGATAGGGCGTCTACGACTTAGAACTTCTATCAAAACACCGAGGCGGATAAAGTAGCTTCGGCATCCTGCCGAAGATTCCCGCCACCGCCGCCAATCTCCGGCAAGATGCCGGAGCTACATCGCAGCACTTTTGCTAGAGGCCCCTATTCCACCAACCCCCGATCCTTAAGCCATGCAATGAACAACCCCGGCCATTCCTTGAAGGGTAGGTCTTCCCCGCCAAGGCCCAGCCCGTGCTTGCCTTTCTCGAAGAGGTGCATTTCCACGGGTACGCCTGCGGTGACGCAGGCTTCGTAGAAGGCGAGGCCATTCTTCACGGGGACCGCTTGGTCTTCGGTGGTAAAAGCGATGAAGATGGGCGGGGTGTCCTTGGTCACTTGGGTTTCGAGCGACATCTCATCCATCAATGCCTGGGGTGGCTCTGGCCCGAGCAGGTTGTTGCGCGAACCCATGTGGCCCCAGTCTTCGCGCATGGTGATGACGGGGTAGATGGGCGCGGCGAAATCGGGGCGGGCGGATTCCTTGTCTATCGCGTCGCCCGCCGTGGGGTCCACGGCATTGAACTGCGTGGCGGCGGTGGCGGTCAGGTGTCCGCCTGCGGAAAAGCCGAGCACGCCGATGCGGTCGGGGCGCAGGCCCCAGTCCTTGGCGTTGTGCCGCACCAGGCGAATGGCGCGCTGCACGTCGATGCGGGGGATGGGGTGCTTGTAGAGCGGGGCATGGCGATAGCGCAGCACGAACGCCGCGATACCGTTGGCATTCAGCCACTGGGCTATCTGCTCGCCCTCGTGGTCGATGGCCAGCCCGGCATAGCCGCCGCCGGGACACACCACAATCGCCGTGCCGTTGGGCTTTTCAGGCAGGTACTTGAACACTGCAGGCCGGTGCGCCGCTCCTTCCTGCGACGTGGCCCCGAGCGCGCCACCTTCCCACAGGGCCAGCTCTTCCCCGGTAAGCACCTGCTTGTCTGCGGCCAGCCCCGCACCTGCAATCAACACACCGCTAACCAGCAAAGCCCAGAATGTCTTCATGGCAACCGCCCTCCATCGGTTCATACTACGGGGCAGGCAACGGGATTGCCAGCCCTTTGGGCAAGGCAATCGCACTTAATTTTTTGGATGGCTTTCCAAGGCTTCGATCATTTGTGGGACTGCGATGGCGGTCTCTTGCTCCCTCTCCACCCAGAGGGGGGAGAGGGTTGGGGGGAGGGGGGACGCAGCAAGGGTGTCGGGGGGGGGGGGGGGCGGCCGCCCGCCCCCCCCCCCCACCCCCGCCCGGGGGCCGATGG
>JBIKMR010000319.1:0-4587 GCA_044359155.1 Candidatus Hydrogenedentales bacterium
GGGGGGGGGGGTCCCCCGCAGCAAGGGTGTCGGTAACCCCCTCACCCTAGCCCTCTCCCCCTGCCAGGGGGAGAGGGGAAAGAATGCAAGTCCTTGCTGGTTTCCCCAAATCAGGAAGCATCCGTTTCATTTGGAATTTTAATGTGGTTGCCCTGAACCCTTGAGGCGTGCGCCCCTTTGGCGCAGTGCACACTCGGTGGCTATACTGGCCGTTCATCCGGGAGGCACACCAATGCGCGCGTGGCGGTTTCATGAGTTTGGACCCATTGAAAACCTGAAGCTGGAAGAGGCGGACCTGCCCACAACTGCGCCCGGCGAGGTGGTGGTGCGGGTGTCGTATGCATCGCTCAACCCGGCAGACCGCTACATGGTCATGGGCAAGTATCCGCGCCCTGCGCCGCGCCCCTTTTCCGTGGGGCGCGATTGCAGCGGCATCGTGTCGCAGGCCGCGCCGGGTGGACGCTTCAAGGAAGGCGACCCCGTAATCCTGTTGCGCAGTGACGTGGGCGTGTCGCGCACGGGAACGCTGGCGGAATATGTAGCCATACCCGAAGAATCCCTCGCGCCCGTGCCTGCGGGCTGGTCCATGCAGGAAGGCGCGGCAGCGCCGCTGGTCTATCTCACCGCATGGCGCGGGCTGGTGGACCTTGGGCAGATACAGCCGGGGCAGACCGTGCTGGTCACCGGCGCATCCGGCGGCGTGGGATCGGCAGCGGTGATGTTGGCGAAGGCGCTAGGGGCGCGCGTGGTGGCGCAGTCGCGCAGTGCAGAAAAAGGCGCGTGGCTCAAGTCGCTCGGTGCGGACGCGATAGTCGGCGCAGACCCCACCACCTTTGCGGAAGAAGTGAAGGCCGCGCTCCAAGGGGGACGCGTGGACCTGGTCATCGAAAACCTCGGCGGGCCGTGGGTGCAGCATTGCGTAAACGTCTGCGGGGTTGGCGGCAAGATCATGGTCATCGGCCTGCTCACGGGCCTGAGTTCCGAGATTACGCTGGGGCTGCTGATCTTCAAACAGATCACCATACGCGGCATGAACGTGGGCGAGGCCACCGCCGAGGAATCGCAGCGCAGCTGGGAAAAACTGGTGGATACATTGAACCGTGCGGGCGCGCGCCCGGCGGTGGACGGCGTCTACCCCATGGACCAGGTACAAGAGGCCTTCGCCCACCTGGCCAAGGGGCCGAAGGGTAAAGTCATCATCGACATTGGCGGCAGCGCCGCAGGAGCAGGATCATGAAACGAGCACTGGCGTTGTTGATAGCGGGGGCACTGGCCATGACGGCGAACGCGCAAGACCTTCTCGAAAAGGTGAAGCACAATTACGCCGACAATGGCGGCGTGAAGATTCACTATGCCGAGCTGGGCGAAGGCCCTGCCGTGCTGATGATCCACGGCTTTCCTGATTTCTGGTATTCGTGGCGCAACCAGATGCCCGCGCTGGCGGAGAACCACCGTGTGCTGGCGATGGACCTGCGCGGTTACAACGAGAGCGGCCAGCCCGAGGGGCAAGAGAACTACGACATGGCGCTGCTGGTGGCAGATGCTGCGGCGGTTATCGAACACGCGGGCGTGGGCAAGGCGGCAGTGGTGGGGCACGATTGGGGTGGCATGGTGTCGTGGGGCTTGGCGGCGGCGAGGCCCGACCTGGTGGAAAAGCTGGTCATCCTCAACCTGCCTTATCCCACCTGCCTCTCGCGCGAGCTGGCCAACAACCCAGAGCAGCAAGCGAACGCGGCCTACGCGCGCGGCTTCCAGACTCCGGGTTCCGAGTTGCTGCTCAGCGGCGCGTTTCTCGCGGGCATTGTGGCCCCGAAAGACGAGGCCGCCCGCAAGGTCTACATCGAGGCGTTCAACAAGTCCAGCTTTGCCGCCATGATGAACTGCTACCGCCAGAACTATCCCAAGGAGCCCTACACCGAGACCGCCTTCCCGCGCATCACCATGCCGGTGCTCCAGTTCCACGGGCTCGACGACAAGGCGCTACACGCCGACGCGCTGAACAACACTTGGAAATATCTGGACAGCACGTGGACCCTGGTCACCGTGCCGGGCGCGAGCCATTGGGTACACCACGACAAACCCGAAGTGGTGACGCAGACCATGGTGGATTGGCTGAAGCGGTAAGCCAGGTGGTTAGTTAAACTCGGTGCTAAACCCGGCGATCTGGCCTTCTTGCCTCATGCGGAGGGCCTCGAAGAGCGCGGCCTGATCGGCGCGGATGTCCACCGTAAGGTTGAGGCTGCCGCTCTTGAGCAGGGCCTCGCCGGTGATGCGCCCGCCGTCCAGCCCAAGGCGCAACTCCGCCCCCGTGAAGGGGCGCGCGTCCTCGTCGCCAAGGACTTGCTTGACTACCTTGTCCACCAGCGCCGAGCCTGCAAGCTCTCCAATCTGTTGGGACATCAGCACCTGCGCCACCATGTCGCGGTTCAGGGTGAAGCCCTCGCCAGAGACCAGGTTCACGTCGAGGTCGGTAATGTCTTCGCCCGCCATGCTGGCGCGAATCGTTCCGCTTATCAGCCCCGTCAGCTTTATGTTGGGGGGCTGAAATTCCGTGGTGAACTGCGCCAGGTCCGCATTGGTGATCGTGGCATCCAGCGTCACGGGAAACCCCTCGGCGGCCAAGTCGGCATTGCCGCTGCCGGTGGCCGTGCCGCCAAATATCTGCGTGGTCACGTTGGTGAAAAACACGAGCGGTCCGCGTATGGAGATATCCGCCTTCACATTGCTCAGGATGACGCCCAGCGCGGCAAGCTCGCCTGCGCTCACGGGGCCAGAAGCGGAAAGCCCCTGGGTGAAATCGCTCTTCATTATCGCATTCAATTCCTTCGCGGCCAGCAATCCCTCCGGCAACACAAGCCCGCCCAACAACGTGGCGGTGGCCGTGCCGGAATAGGCGCCTTCCTTGAATGCAATCTTCTCGCCCGACAACCCAAGGGTGAAGTCCCCGGATTCGATCAAGCCAATCCCCACGAAGAAATCACTGGTGCCCGCTACCTGTAACTGCTGCATCGACCACGCGCTGGCATCGGTATTGATAGAGAATTTTGTAGCTTCGGCAGAGTCCGTATCACCCCACGCAGCCTTCAATGAACCGGTGGTCGCCCCCGATTTATTGTCGCGTGCTGCACTACCGGTGATCTTGAGCGGCGGGTCATCCGGCAGGCTGGAGCCGTTCATCGCCAGCCCACGAATCGCCGCCGACAGCTTGCTCACCTGCGCCTGTTCGCCGGTGAGCTTCACCGCGCCCGAGGCTTCGGCCTTGCCTGCCAGCCCGCTGTCTGCAAACATGGGCGCGAAGGCGGCAAGGTCGGTCGTCAGTTTCAGCGGCAGCACCACCGCCCCGGCTTCTACTGCACCTTTCGATACCTTGAACTCACCCAGCTTCGTATCGCCCTGGCTTGCCGTTATATCTGCATCAAGGCTGCTGCCGTCTGCGGCGAAGTCTCCCTTACCGTTCAGCGTCACGCCTTCCAGAGGGAAGGGAAATCCAAGCACCTCGCTGATCCAGCGGGTGGCGTCGGCACCGTTTAGGTTCAACGTCGCCGTGCCGGGCGTTTCGCTCGCGGCATAGTCCAGCGACCAGTCCCCGGCGTTCTTCATCGCGCCATTGGCCGTAACAATCATGGGCGCATCCTTCGGCATCTGGATAGAGATAGCCACATCGGGCTTGGTGCTGGAAGGCGTGCTGGGGCTGAGGGTCGCGGTGAGCGTGGTTGCGCCATTGATTGTCGAGAAGGTGCCCGAAAGGCCCGCCGCCTGAAGCGCAGGCCAGTACGAAATGAAACCATTCATCGGCGCGGGCAACAGCGTTTCCAGTTCCGAACGCTTCCACTCCACCGCATCCAGCGCAACGGCAAAGCCGCCCGCGCCTGGAGTCAGCGTGAGGTTCAGCGGGGCGGCATCGCCCAGGCGAATCTCGGCATTGCCGGAGAGCCCCTGCGCACCCCCGCCGGTCAGGCGCACCTGCAATGGACCGGTGAACTGTGGCGCATCCACGGGCCCAAGGCTGACCGGATCGGCGGATGCTTCTATCGAGAAGGCATTGGCCACCATGCCCGCATCGCCCGAGGTAACGTGAACGCTGCCGCCGGAAATCTTGGCCGCATCAAAGCGAATGGGATACCCCGCCTGCGCGGACAACAACTCCGCCCATATCCCGCTCGACAAGGTCGCGGGTTCTAGCGTCACCGTGGCGTCGAGCGCGGGCGATGTCTTTACGGTGGAGGAGAGCGCCAGCTCCGCCAGTCCCGGCAGCGCGGCATTGAAGGAAGCAGCCACCTCGCCCTTGTTCATGGTAATCCCAGACTTCAGGCTTCCCGCAATGTCCTGCTTCGCGCCGCCCCGCGTGTCGTCGCGGAAAGACCCGCTCACCGCATCGCCCGACAGCGAGAACTCCATACCGTCTGCCGCTTCAATCTTTCCATCCAGCGCAAGGCCATCCAGCCGCAACCCGCCCGTGGGCGATTCGTAGGTTACCGATACATTCGGAAACGCGATCTGCTCGGGAATGTTGGTCAGCGAAGTGTCGCTCGATTCCGCCGTCAGCATCTCCACCAAAAAATCGAAGTTACGCGCGGGCGCGTCCGT
>JBIKMR010000144.1:0-10715 GCA_044359155.1 Candidatus Hydrogenedentales bacterium
TAAATGAAGCGGGCGAGGGGTCTGTCGCCCGCCGCCCGCTTGGGTTAATTGTCGAACTTACAGGCAGAAGCCGTCTTCGCCGCTGTTTCCGCAGGCGTCGTAGGCACCGCTGTTGTAGAGCTGGATGGCGCGGAGCAGCTCGCTCAGGCTGATGACGCCATCGGCAGGGGCGTAGTCGCTGGCGTGGGGCGGGCAGCCGGGGTCTGCGCCCTTGCCTTCAAAAGGCTGGGGCAGGTAGCCGTCTTCCGAATCCGCCTGTGGCGCACAGGAATAGCCGCCGCTGTTGTACATCTGGATGCTGCGCAGCAATTCCGCCAGCGAGAGCGCGCCATCGAAGTCGGTGTCGGCACTGTGGCGGGGGGATTCCGCGCCCGCTCCAAACAGCAGTTCCGCCGGAGTCAACTGACCATCGCCGTTCAGGTCGAGCAGCGCAAAGGTATCGTTGCTCACGCCGAGAATGGCAGCTTCATCCGGGTTAAGCTGATTGTCTTGGTTGCTATCAAATTCCGTGAAATACTGGATGGCTTCGTAGGCACCAAAGTCCGCACTGCCCTCGCACTTGTCGCCCTTGCAGATGGAGCCTTCACCTTCACCTTCATTGGGAACCTCGGCTTCGCCATCTTCACTGCCGCAATCGCCAAACAAGGGTTGTCCATTGTACAAATGGCAGTTGACTATACTCGTGTCGTGAAAGGTCGGGGCATCGCCGAGTTCTGCGGCGGGGCATGCCTGCACCAGCAAGCTTAAGATATGGCCATTGATTTCGTATCGGCCATGCCACTCCTCAAGATACGGTGCCTCACCTTCTCCCTTGCGGACCCAATCTCCGAATGTGGTTACACGCAAATGAATGGCTGGCGGCTGCTGGGTGGTGTCTGCGCACCAGAGACCTTCGTAGAGCACGCCTTCCGCGAGGGAACCATCCTCTCCCTCGCCAGAAGTCCGCCGGTCCCGGATGTAAAGCTCGAACCGACCATCATCAAGGAATCTCCACGCTTCCCCTTTTTGCGCGCCAATACATTCTTCTTTGCGCTCCCAAGTTCTTACCAGCGCCGCGTCAATAGTAGACGCTCCCTCGCACGCGGCTTGCTCGCCTTCGCCTTCCTCCACGCACTCGCCGGGGGCGGGACTGTATACACCCAGCGCTTCTTCCGACACGCAGTACGTACCATAGAGGTAATGTTCCGGCGCACCGTTGGTAGATTCCGGGCGGCAGTCGCCGGTTTCAAGGTAGAGTTTGGAACCGACGATTTGGAACACGCCCAGCTTGGTGAAGTCCAACGCCTCGCAAGAGTCGATAAAGCACCCTCCGGCGCAGTCGCACGACTCACCCTCCTCCACCACGTCGTCGTATGCTTCCCTCAACGTGTAGTGCAAGTCTACTTGCGCCGGGCTGGTTTCCAGGTTCACCTCGTAGGTGCCGCTGTATCGAAACACCGAACCCGCACCCACGCCAATAACGATTTCCTGAAAGCTCCCGTCGCCGTTGAATGTCCATTCATGCTTGGGCAGTTCCAGATCCTTGTCGCACACGCCACGCCCCCAGACGCCCTCCAAGCTGTATACGTCCTCGCCTTCGCCTTCATCCATTTCAGCTTCTGTTCCCGCTTCGGCCTCGGTGCCGGTCTCGGCTTCGCCGTCCACCGTGCCCTCGCCCTCGCCTTCCCCGCCGCAGTTCTTCAAGGGCGCTTTGATCCCCCCTACGCAATTCGCGCCTTCCTTCCGGTAGCGGTTTTGGCTGGCGAAGTTTTCCGGCTTGCACTCGCCAAGCCGTAAGTACAGATCGCCTTCGATCATCTGAACATAGCCCGTCAGGGTTTCGTCCGAGTCCGAACAGGTATCCCAAGTACACTGTTCCTGTTCGCACTCCGGTGAGGAGCATCCGGTGTCGAGGCAGTTGTCCGGCGGGGTGGGCACTTCCACCGTGTCGTCCACTTCGCAGACGCGATCAATTTCGATGTCAATGGTAATCGGCAGCACAAGGTCGTTCAGGGTGTACGTGCCGCGCCTGCCGATGGTCGTGCCTTTGCCGCCGTCATCCACCGCCTGCTGCCATTCAAAAGTGCCGTCGTTGTTAAATTCCCATGTCTCCCACCAGATGTCATTGACAGCCTTGTCACACATGCTGACACTCCACTGCCCTATCAGGTTCTGGCTTACGCAGGCGTCCAATAGCGGTGAACCATTGTCCGCCGCGCCCCCGTTTTTCGCATACACCGCCGGGGACTCGAGCGTGGGGGCGGGGCATTCCTGCACATGCAAGGAAAGCTGGTCGCCCTCTATCTGGTACCGGCCATACCACGCACGCTCCGGCGCCCCGCAGTCCGGTTCAAACAGCTTCTCCGCCTTCGCCGATTTAGAAAGGTACAACCCCTCGCTATCCACGCGCAGTATGATCGTGGGCGGGGTCTGCGTGGTGTCCACGCACCAGGAACCAGCGTAGGTCGTACCGGTAAGGCAGCACTCTGGGTCCTCCTCGGAGTAGTAGCCCCGCAAGGAATCCACATCGAAGGTGCCATCCTCGTGGAATATCCACGTATCGTAGCTTGCATTGCCGCCATTCACATCACGGCCCCACTCCCCGAACAGCGCCGGGTCAAGCGCGCACAGGCTTCCGGAGAAGCGCGGCACAATCCGCACGTTGTCCACCATGATGTCGTTGCCGCTCAATGCGGGGTTCGCAATCACCAGTTCCGCCAGGCCCGCAGGCTGCACGGGAGACTCGCCCGAGTTGTCGAAGGTATGCACAAAGCTGCGCACGCCCAGAAGATCAAGCGCGGGAATCGTGATGGTATGGGGATCAAAGTTGCCCAGCGAGAACGACACCGTACCGGTGGGGCCGGTGTTGCAATACTTGAGGTCAAATGTCAGTTCATAAGCGCTGGCGGCGGGCAGGGTCAATTGCTGGCTCACCGCGTGAACGTCGTCAGTGTCGCGCCCCTTGAACCGCAGCATGTTCACCTGCGCCGCACAAGTACCGCAACCGCCCGCCGGGCAAAGCATTTCCGCCAACGCCCCCGATTCCGCCTGCCACGGGGTGGACTCGATGGGCTCATTAAACGTGCAATCCAGCACCAGGTTTTCCCCCAACGGCGGGGGCAGGGTTTCCGCATGGCCAGCAAAGCATAGCGCGGCCAACGTGGCGAGGGTGAGGAAGATACGATTCGACATGGTGCAACCCCTTCTTCATTCCGGTCGCATCCCAACCTTGCCTGTGCGATGATAGCCCCTAAACTCCACCATCGCAGGCGGTATGCCACCGAGTTGTTTAATATCCATAGTGTTGCAGAGATTTCAAAATTGCGCAAGTTTATTCTTTTAGGCCTCGACGGCATGGAGCCCTCCCTCGCCACCCGCTGGATGGACGCGGGGCGGCTGCCGCACCTCGCCGCGCTGCGGGCGCGGGGGGCGTTGCTGCGCTGCGCCAGCACGCGCCCGCCGGTCACCTATCCTGCTTGGACCACGTGTGTTACGGGGGTGAACCCGGGGCGGCATGGCATCTTCGACTTCACGCGCATGGCCACCGGGCGGCGCGGAATATCGTTCGTCAATTCCACCTACCGCCGTGTGCCTGCCTTGTGGAATGTGTTGTCCAATGCGGGGCGGCGCTGCGCCGTGTTGGGGGTGCCGGGCACGTATCCGCCCGAGGCAATCAACGGGGTGATGCTGTCGGGCTTTGATTCGCCGGTGGCCACGGGGGTGGATGCGTCGTTCGTGTATCCACGTGAACGCTACGACGACCTGCGGGAGTGGTGCTTCGCGGAGTTTCAGGAATCGAACATCGGCCCCGGCTGGCATGCCATGGCGCTCGAGCGGCTGCTGGGTTCCATCGAAAAGAAAGAGCGCATGGCGCTGCGCCTGTTCGATGAGGAGCCGTGGGATTTCTTCATGGTCGTCTTCGGCGAATCGGACACGGTGTCGCACCACTTCTGGATGTTCCACGATCCCCAATCGCCGCGATTCCGCCCCGGTTTCGAGACGGCGATTCAGCAAGTATATGAACGGCTGGACGAAACCGTGGGCAAGTTTATGGAGCGCGTGGGCGAGGACACGGTGGTGGGGGTGGTGTCGGACCACGGCTTTGGCGGCGCGGGTACCGGCGTCGTTCACCTGAACAATTGGCTGGCGGAGCAGGGGCTGCTGGCCTATGCCGGCTCGGGCGAGAGCTGGTTGAAGCGTGCCGCCCTTTCCCTTGTGCCGGAGCAGATGCGCGGCGGCCTGTTCCGCCGTTTCCAATCTCTGGCCAGCCGGGCGGAAAGCCGCTCGCGGTTTGGCGGCATCGACTGGTCGCGCACGAAGGCATGGTCGGAAGAGCTGAACTATTTCCCGTCCATCTGGCTTAACCTCGAAGGGCGTGAGCCGGACGGCGTGGTGCCTGCGGCGGAGTATAACGCCTTTGTGAAAGACCTGTGCGCGAAGCTGGAAGCATGGGACGCGGTCGCCCATGCGTGGCCGCGCGCGGCATTGTTTGATGGACCCGAAGTGCAGCACGCGCCAGACATCATCATCGAGCTGGCGCTGGAAAATGGCTACTCGCATTCGTGCTTACGTGGACGTGGCGGGGCGTCATTCCGCAGGCTGCGCCCCGAGGAATACCCCGGCGGCAAGGAGCGCGGCATGAACGGCAACCACCGCGACACCGGGGTGTTGTTCCTCAGCGAGCCGCCGTCACGCAGCAGCGCCTCGCTGCTCGATGTCGCACCCACGGTGCTCGCTGTGTTGGGCGTGGCCGGGCCAGAGATGGAGGGTTCGCCGCTGTTGGGAAAGGGCGCGCTTCAATCAACTGCACCCACCCCGCAAGCCGCGCCCATTGCCGAGTACACCCCCGAGGAAGCTCGAATGATTGAAGAGCGTATGCGCGCCTTGGGGTATTACGAATGAGCCTGCGCATTGGCGTGGTAGCGGCCTGCCCCTATCCCGTGCCGCAGGGCTCGCAAGTGTATATAGAGCAGACCGTACGCGCCCTGCACCTCGCCGGGCATCAGGCACACCTCGTGTGCTACGGGCACGGCCTGGGCAACCCGCCAGCGGATATTCCGGTTGTGCGGTGCGGGCGTTTGCCGGGAGACATGCGCACTGCCGCAGGGCCGTCCGTGGTGAAGCCGCTACTGGACCTGATGTTGGCGCATACGATATCGCGCGGCGCAAAGACCCACGGGTGGCAGGCGCTGGTGGCGCACAACTATGAAGGCCTGCTGGCTGCCCTGGCATCCGGCGTGAAGCCGGTGGTGTATGTGCCGCACAATGCGCTGGTGGACGAACTACCCCATTACTTCGGCGGGGCGCACTGGGCAAGCAAAGCGGGGGGCTGGCTCGATCGATTACTGCCCAAGCGCGCAGATGCGGTGGTGGCGTTGCACCAACGGCTGGCGGATTACCTGATTGCCTGCGGCTGCCGTGAGGACCGGGTGGTGGTGTCTCCACCGGCTGCGCCGGTGGACGTGTTCGACGGGCTGCCACCGGAAGAAGACCTGCCCTATGTGCTGTACACCGGCAACCTGGACCAATACCAGAACCCGCAGTTGTTGTGCGACGCCATTCAGCTGCTGCGGCAACGGCTGCCGGAAGTGTACGTGGTGGTGGCCACGCACGACGCCCGCAGCATGGAAGGCGCGGTGACCGTGAAGGCGCTCGGCTTCAACACGGTGGCAGAGCTGTTGCAGAAGGACGCGATACTCGCCGCGCCAAGGGTAAGCTGGTCGGGCTATCCCATCAAGCTGCTCAACGCCATGGCGGCGGGCAGGCCCAGCGTGGCCTGTGCCAGCGCGGCAGCGCCGTTGGCGAATGGCGAAACAGGAATCGTTGTTCCCGACGATGACGCCGAAGCATTCGCGGAGGCGCTGCAATCCTTGCTGCAAAACACCTCGCTTCGCCGCAGGCTTGGGGTAAATGCACGACAGGCGGCCATGCAAAGCCACACGCTGGCGCATATGGCCGAAGGGCTCAACGCCGCGCTGGAGCACGCAGGCCTTCGTTAAGGATCAGAGTTCCGGCTGCCGCCGCGCTTCCAAGCGTCGGGGTCCTCCACGACCTCGTCCCACGTGCTCAGGCCTTGGCCATAGAGCGCGTCTTCAATGTCTTCCTTCTCCCACTTCTGCACGATGCTGCGGTTCGAACGTTGCTTCACCGCCCAGGTGATGACCAGCAGGAAACCCGCAAAACCCAGCAGGCTGCCCGGTGTAAGCGCCGCCCAGAACGTGAGCCACCACAGCGCGTGGCGGTAGTCGTCCCAGAAATCCATGGGGGAAATGCCGCCGTGAGCGCGCAGCGAATCCGCAAACGAAACCTCGCGCATCCCGTGTATCACTTTCCAGAACACGTCGTCGCCCAGTGTGTGGTGCAGCGTGCGCGTCATCGAAAGGGACTGGGCGTAGGCGTCGCTGAACTGCATCCCGCTTTCGGGTGCCGAGAGCGCGTTGTCCAACACGCGGTACTCAATCAGCCGCGCGCCGAAATACATCTGTGCCACGCTAAAGCTGGACGACCAGCGGTATTCCCCCGCCAGCAACATGCACAGGCCCTCGTTCAGCCAGCCCGGCATACGGTCGGTGTTGGTGTTGCGAAAGAGCAACACATGCACCAGCTCGTGCCGCAGCGTGCCGCGATACTCCGAGGGGTTCGACACCAGGTACGGAGCCTTCACTGCAATCAGCCCCTGCCACGGACGGGCGATGCCGCTCACCTCGAGCCGGGCCATGCCCCCCGCATGGTGCGCGAAGGCCGCGTCAGACTCCGCAATCACCACGCGAATCGGCTGCTCGCCCGCCACCAGCCGGGGCGCAAACTCACGCAGCGCTTCTTCAAGGATATCCGCAGACTGCTCCGCCAGCGCGGCGTCTTTGTCCGCTGCGGTGATGACCAAGGGCGGGCGGGAGATTTCGAGGGCGTGGGCACCTAGGCTGAACAAGCAAAGAGCGGCAGCCAATACAAGACGACTGAGGGCGCTTTGAGTTTTTTCGCGCAATTCGGAGAAGGCAATCACGGTCGCAGAGTATTTAGCGTCATGACTGCGCCATGAAGAACGCCGCAGCGGCAGCGATAACCGCGATAACAACACCCGCCAGGATAACCACCTGCGAGTTGTTCTTCGCGGCGGGCGTGCCAAACAGCGCCTTGATGTCGGGGTGCTCGGTGGCCAGCGCCTGCTCGATGTCGCGCCATTCGCCCACGCGGTCGCGGCGCACCTTGCCGTTGCGCGGCACGGTGTTGTTCTTGATGGCGCGGGCCGCATCGGCCAGGTCCTTGGTTTCAAACACCACGTCGCCGTAGGTGTCGCTGAATTCCCAGACGTGGCCCAAGGAATGGTGCTCGCGGAAATCGGTGATACGTTTGGCCAGCGCTGCCGCCGCGCGCGGGTCGTTGCTTTGCGCTGCTTGGCGTTCCAAAAAGCGTAGGCCGTGCTCGCCCTCGCCCGTGGCACCCATAGCCCAAGCCAGCGTGTCGATCACGGCGGGGTCATCCGCTCCGCCCAGTTCGTAGGCGCGGCGCACGGCCTCGAGCGCCTTGGCCGGATTGCGAATTCCTTCCGGTCCTTCCAGCAACACCTTGGCCTTCAGCCGCCACGCGGTCTTGCTGTCCGGGTGCATCACCATGTAGGCCTCAAGCGCGCCACCGGCGGACTCGAACTGCCCCGCCTTGATGTCGCGCTCGACGCGGAGAATCTCGGGGGAAAGTTCCTCGGGCATCGCATCCGATGCAGAGGCCGACCCCACCACCATCGTCTTGGCGTAAGCTTCTTCCGCCGCGCGCGACACGATGCGACCGCCGGGGCGGATGTGGTGCGGCTCTACTTCCAACAACAGCAGGGCGCGCTGTCCCTCGCGCACCAGCTTCAGCGGTGCGTCTGCCGTGCCAATGCGCTTGATGGGCGCCAACAAGGGCAGCCCGTTTTCAGAAGTAATGGTGACGGTATCGCCCAGATGAAACACGCCGGACGTGATGTGTCCAGTGACGGTCGCCTCCGTGGTGCTCACGGGGAAAGTGGACTCGACGATAAGCACGTTGTCGCCCGATGCGGCAACGGGGGCCGGGCGCACGGTGTCCGCCTTGGCCTCACTTGCCGTACCCAGCGCGCGCTTTGCGCCAATGGCCGCTTCCAGCTCTGCCAGCTTGTCGTCTTCCAGCTTGCCGCGCAGCCGTGCCAGGCAGTCGCTCGCCTCGTCCAGCCGGTTCAGCCGCACCAGGCATAAGCCCCGGCTCAACAACACCTGCCGCGAGTTCGGGCGCGCGGCGTCCAGTTCATCCAGCATTGCCAGTGCACTGGCAGCGTCCGAGCTCATCGCCGCAACGGCGTCGTTATAAATGCGCTTCGCGTCTTCGTTGGTCATGGGTCAGCTTCCAGATTTCGGGCCTATCCGCATCGCCCGAGTATACCACAGGAAAACTTGCGCTCAAGGGGTGGTTTGCACCGTGTCCGCGTAGAACGCCTCGACATATGGCTCCAACCCCGCCGCCACCGCACGCGCTTTCTGCTCGATGCCATAGTCCTTCATGTGGCACAGATCGCCAAACACCTGCCCACCCCCGGTAAGCTGTCCTGCAACGTCGATCATGGCAATGTCGCGCGCCGCGCATTCCTCGCGCAGCATGTCGTTCCAAAGGGTGATCGCCCGCAGGTAGGTATCCAGCGTAAACCTGCGCCCCACCCAGTTCATCCGCGCATCGTGCTCATAGTAGACGCGCTCCTCGCTGGAAAGGTTGGGCCCGTCGGGGTGGCAGAACGTAGTGAGGATGGGTAGCACGCCATGCCGCTTGGCGGCTTCCGCCATGGCAAGCACATTCGCCTGTCCATGCTTGGCGAACAGCGGGCGCAATTCATCGCCACGTGGTCCCAACAGGCCGCCCAATAAACTGGCAGCTGCACGAGAACTAATCAGTACCTTGGCACGCTGCGGATGGTCCAAGCCCCAGCGTAAAAGATCGGAATGGCAAATCTGGTTTACCGCGTTGTAGTAAATGAGAACGTTGGGATCCAGCATCAGGTAGTCCGCAAAGCGCGACCGCTCTCCCTCGGAGTTAATGCCGGGGAGGCCGCAGTTCACGACCTCGATTCGCCTGCCTGGAAAACGCTCCTTTAGGAAACGCTCCACCAGGTTGGGGTAGGTAAAGCCATTAGTCGGTCCCTCAAACGTAGTCGATGCCCCAACACAAGCTACACGAAACACATCGGGGGGACGCGGAACGACCGTGTCGTCATCGCGAAACCCGTAGTTGTTCAGCCGAAATTCGGGAAGCCCAAAAAATTGCTTGCCGTCGGGCAGCGAACCGTGCGCCTTGAAATCGATGAACGCATGGCGATACGCGCTGTCTTCAGGTGGAACGTCGTAGGGATGCTGAACAAAGAAGACTGCGGCCTCACCTTCGGAAGAAGTTTTTGAACGCAGCAAGACCGCCGTTGTCGACACAAGCGGTCCCTCGCCATCGGGGTCAGTGCTCGACACGCGGCAAGTCCATCCTTGCCAAGAATGCCCATCTACCGTGAATGGGGCTGCCGCCTCCGCCGCCGTCCGGATATCCTTCAATCCAGCGTTGCTCTCCGTAGCCATGTTGCCATAAGCCTCAAGATCGCCCGGCGCTGCGTCCGGTCCAAGCAAAAGGGTTCTCTTGTAAACACGCGTGTACATCTCCCTGCTGGCATCATCCTGGCCAAGCAGGTAAATGGCATGGGCCGCCATTTGTTCCTCATGGGTAGGCTGCCTCAGCACTGTCGAATCCGCAGGGGGAACCGCAGCTACCAGGCTGCTATCTGCGCCTTCCCGTGGCCAAGGTGCGTTTTCCCAACGCGCATTCATGTAGGCATTGTTGGATTCCCGGTACAGCGGCCAGGCATAGGCCACCATCTCGACCAGCAACAGGCACACTGCCAGCCAGCCGATGCCCAAGATTACTCGCCACAAGAGGCGCTTCATTCGGACACCCTAGCGCGCACGGGAAATCATCTGGCCCCAGGACTGCTGCGCAAGTTGCAGCATTTCCCAGTGCTTCGGTTCCCAGTGCTGGCTCCCAAGTTTTTCATTCAAAATGCGCACCGCCTCCCATGGCTTGCCAGTTTCTATATACGCGCGCGCCAGCAGCCAACGGGGGCGCGTGTCGTCGGGCAAGTTCTGCAACGACTTCTCAAGGATTCCCCTTGCCGGGCCCGGCTGCCCCAGTTCCAAGTAACACTCCCCAAGGTTCGTCAGCGTCCACGGATAATCCTGCTCGGCAATCTGCACAGCCTTTCCAAATGCGGCCTGCGCAGCGCGGAATTCACCCATCTCCTTCAGGTTCATTCCCAGATAAGACCACAAACGCGGATGATTAGGCAGCACCCGCAACCCTTCCTCGGCAATGCACGCGCCATTGGCATGGTCTTTATGCACCCAGAACGCCATCGATAAATCCTGAAAGTCCGTGGCATAGGCTTCATGCGGCTGCCACCCTACCCGCGAAGCATGTGGGGTCATCATGTCGTCGGCCACTTCGTAGACCCAGACCCCCTCAATGCCCGTGAAGAAGGTGCGTCGCCACATCATGCCGCGCGCCGCGAGCGCTGTCTCAAGCTCGAACGCCGGGGCCATGTTGAAATAGTTGTTGTTGATCACCAGCCACAGCCCGCGCGGCTCGGGGTTGGCCGGGTCCTTGGGGTAGGCGCTGTCCAGCCAAACCCGGGCCTGCTCCGCCATGGTGTCCGCGTGCGTGGCATAGCCGATCACCTGCGGCACAGGCCCCATGCT
>JBIKMR010000392.1:0-2932 GCA_044359155.1 Candidatus Hydrogenedentales bacterium
ATCCACGTGTCCAAGCCGCACTATTTCCTCAACGCCCCGGCGGGCGTGAGCGAGCGCGAATACAGCGCCAGCTTGGCGAAGGAACTGGAAGACACCATCCTGCGCGAAGGCCCCGAAACCGTGGCCGCGTTTATCGCCGAGCCGATGATGGGAGCGTGCGGCGTGGTGCCGCCGCCCGAGGGTTACTTCGAGGCCATCCTGCCCATCGTGCGCAAGTACGACCTGCTCTTCATAGCGGACGAGGTCATCACCGGCTTTGGCCGCCTGGGCACCTGGTTTGGCAGCGACTACTACAACATCCAGCCCGACATCATGACCCTGGCAAAGGGCCTCACCAGCGGCTATGTGCCCATGGGTGCTACCGTAGTTGGGGACCATGTCTGGGAAGTGCTTCAAAAGGGCGCGGCAGAAGTCGGTCCCTTTGCCCACGGCTTCACCTATTCTTGCCACCCCGTGGCCGCAGCGGCGGGATTGAAGAACCTCGAGATATTCGAGCGCGAAGACTTGGTCGGCAACGCCCGCGACGTGGGCGCGTACTTCCAAGCGCAGCTGGACGAGCACATTGCGCCGCATCCCCTGGTGGGTGAGAAGCGCGGCGTGGGCAACGTGGCCGCCATCGAGCTCTACAAGAACAGGGCCACCAAGGAGCCCTTTCCCCCCAAGCCCGGGTCCGCCGTGCGCGCCGCCGAAATTGCCGCAGGCATGGGTCTCATCTTCCGCCCCGTGGTTAACATCTGCGTCTTCTCGCCGCCCCATGTCATCAGCCGCGCCGACGTGGACGAGGCCATCGACAAGCTCAAGAAGACGCTGGATATCTACGCCGACGAGCTGACCCGAAGCGGAGAATGGTCCGCTTAAACCGCCGGGCCGAGGGTCTTGCCGGAGGGCGTGTACTTCCAGAATCCCTCGCAGGTCTTGCGGCCAAACTTGCCCTCGGCCACGCGCTGGCGCAGCAGGTCGGGCGGGTTGATTGCCCCCTCCGGGTCCAGCTGGTGGATGTTCGAGAACGCCATCAGGCACACGTCCAGCCCCGCAAGATCGGCAATGGCGAGCGGGCCCAGCGTCATGCCATAGCCGGTGGTCATGCCGCCGTCCACGTCTTCCACCGTGCCCACGCCCTGCTCCACCAAGCGAATTGCCTCGCAGGTCATCGCGCCAAAGACCCGGTTCATGATGAAGCCCGGCACGTCTTTCTTCACAATGAAGTTCTTCTTGCCAAATCGCTCGCCCATGCCCTTCGCCGCTTCCAGAGATTCGGGCGAGGTCTGCTCGCCGGGGATGATCTCGAGCAGCGGGTTCACGGGTACCGGGCTGAAGAAGTGCATTCCCACAAAGCGGTCGGGACGCTGCGTGAACCCGGCCAGCATCGTGATGGGAATGGTCGAAGTGTTCGACGCAAAGAGCACCTGCGGCGGGCATACCGCTTCCAGCTTCCCCAGCACCTCGCGCTTTACCTCGATCTTCTCGAACACCGCCTCGATTACGGCATCCGCCCCGGCGGCCGCCTCCAGCTGGGTCGAGGTCTGCACCCGCGCAAGCACGGCGTCCGCCGACTCAGCCACCACCCCCTTCGCGCACAGGCGTTCGAGCGAGTTGCGCATGTCGGCCAGCGCCTTGTCCAGCGCGTCCGCACGCAGGTCTATCAGGGTCACTTGATATCCGCCTTGCGCCGCCACCTGGGCAATGCCCCCGCCCATGAACCCGCCGCCCACAACGGCAATATGCTGAATCATTGTTGGCTTCCTTCGCGCATTAGGCAGCCGTGCCGCCATCTACGGGCAGTATCGTACCGGTGATGTAGCTGGCCGCGTCGGACGCGAGGAACACCGCCGCGCCGGTGATCTCCTCCGGCTGCGCATGGCGGCCAAGCGGCGCGCGCGCGATGTAGTGGTCGTAGATTTCCGGCGTGTCGATAAGCACGGAAGCAAAGCGCGTTTCCGTGAGGCCGGGGCAGATGCAGTTGCAGCGCACGTTCGAGCCGCCCAGTTCCTTGGCGAACACTTTGGTCAGCATGATCACCGCCGCCTTGCTCATCGAGTAGATGCCCATCATCGGCGATGGCGAAATGCCTTCGATAGAGGCCACATTGATGATCGACCCGCTGCCCTGCTCCACCATCATCCGTGCAGCCAGTTGCGACATGAAGAAGAAGCCCTTGGCGTTCACCTCGAAAGTCTTGTCGAACACCGATTCGCTCGCCTGTATCACCGGGCCGAAGTAGGGGTTGGTGGCGGCATTGTTCACCAATATGTCCAGCCTTCCAAACTCAGCCTTGATGCGCTCGAACAGCGCCTCGATGTCGGACACCTTGCCCGCGTGGCACGCGATGGGCACCGCCTCGCCACCCGCTGCGATGATGGCGCGCGCCACTTCCTCGCAGGCTTCCTGCTTGCGGGAAGACACAATCACCTTGGCCCCGCGCCGGGCATACTCGTGGGCAATGGCCTCGCCAATGCCCCGGCTGCTGCCCGTCACCAGTGCCACTTTGCCGGTCAACTCAAAATTCGCCATGAGACTTTTCCTCGAAGGTTGGAAGTGGGGATGATAACGGGACTACACGCGCAGGAACCAGCGCTTCTTGTAGAGGAAATAAAGCCCGGCCCACATCAGGGCAAAGGCTACCGTGGCCGACGCGGCCTCGATAAGGATGTGCTCACCGAACATTTCTTCCGCGCCGCCGGTGAAGGCCGCCACAATCGCCTCGCCCACCATGTAGGCCAGCAGCGCATTCGCGCCAATGATCATAAAGGGGAAGGCCCACTTCTTGTAGCCGCCCAAATCAATCAGCGCATAGAAAGCAGCCAGCAACAGGTAGCACCACCCGCCCGACCATAGCACCATCGAGCTGGTCCAGATGTGTTTCACGATGGGGTGGAACTGCCCCCACAGCGCGCCGCCCAGCAGGCAGGCCACGCCCGCCCCCACCAGCCAG
>JBIKMR010000393.1:0-2927 GCA_044359155.1 Candidatus Hydrogenedentales bacterium
CGTCGATGTAGCGTTTGCGCTCGCGTCGGGCAGCGCGCCATTCGAGTGCGTGCATCCAGTATTCGCGGCGGGGGGCAGGGTGGGGCATGGGGGGGATCCAGTGGTTAGTGATCAGTGGTCAGTTGGGAGGACGTACGTAGTCCTCTGTTAAGTTCCGCCAAGGTGTTGCACTTGGGGAACGATGGATAACCACGAAGGCCACAATGGGACACGAAGAGCACGAAGGGGGAGTGCAACAAGTTGGCGGGATTGTTAGGGAACTGGCCACCGACCACTAACCACTGACCACTCAGAAAAAGAAAAACCCCGAAACACGAGCGTGCTCCGGGGTTGCTTGGTTCTATGTGCCTTACGGAAGCGGGATCAATTCCACGCGGCGGTTGAGGGACATGTTGTGCGCAGAGGTATTGGGTGCGGCGGGGCGCAGTTCGCTGAAGCCGGTGGTGATTAGACGACCGGCGTTGACGCCGCGCTCTTCGAGTTCCTTGCGCACGGCTTCAACACGGCGCTCGGAGAGGCCCTGGTTGTAGCCCACTTCGTTGCGGGAATCGGCATGTCCTTCCACGCGCAGGCAAACGCCGGGGCTGGCGTTGATGCGTGCGGCGACTTCGTCGAGCACCTGGTTGAAGTTGCGCTTGACGATGGACTTGTCGGTGTCGAAGTAGACGGTTGCCCAGCTGTCGCAACCATAAGCGTTGACCGTTGCACCGGCGGGGGAGTCGGGGCAGAGGTCGCGGGGGTTGGGTACGCCGTCGTTGTCATCGTCGCCGAAGTTGCCGAAGAACACATCGCGCACGAGGCTTTCCATGCCGGGCACGGAGCTCGCAGCGTCGGCATGGCGGTGGGTGCCGCAGGAAGTGAGCGATGCGATTTCCTGCATGAGCGCCGCGCCGGGCTCGTCGCAGCCAGTGTGTACGGTGTGGAAGCAAAGCTCGCCGGGGTGCGACGACAGCAGTGCGCGGGCGGATGCCATGGCGGCGGCGGGGTCGGACATGCCATCGGAAAGGATGAGCACGGCGCTGTGGGTGCGGCGGCCCTTGATGCCGGGTGCAAGCGTGTCCAGCGCCTCGGCCAGCGGGGTCGAGCCGCTGAGGAACTTGATGCTGCTGGTGCTGGCCAGCAGGCGCTGGCGGTCGAAGGTATCCATGGACATGTTCAGCCAGTCCATCTTCCATTCACCGCCAAAGGTAATCAGCTGCACGCCGTAGTAATCGTCGGGCGCGGCAATGGCGAACTGGTGGACGAGGTCCTTGGCCACGCGGAACTTGTCGGGCAGGTGCATCGAGCCCGACGCGTCCACCACGATGTAGAGATCATTCACCACCACCATCTCGCCCTCGGCAGGCTGCACGGGTGCGAGGCCTTCCATGTTGCGGTGGGGCAGGGTGAGGCAGCCGGACAGCAAGCCGGTGGCGGCAAACGCAGTCAGGACAGCAAGGCGCAACGTGTGCTTCATCGAATTCCTCCCTCGCCGCGCAATTGGGCAGACCCTGCCCTCGCGCGACCTTCCCCGTAGAATAGCAAAAACGCGCCACGATTCCATCCCGAAAGGTGGGAGGCGCGGGGAATGGGCAAATGGCGATTGCCGCCGTGGCGGGGGTGTGTTAGCATCAGGGGCTGGGGAAGGGTGTGGCATGTTGCCTGACAACAAAATATATTCGCTGGACACGCTTGCCGCTTTGGCGCGCAATGCACGCCAAAGCGGCAAGCGCGTGGTGCAGTGCCATGGCGTGTTCGACCTGCTGCATGTGGGGCATATCAAGCATTTGCAGGAAGCGCGCGCCCTGGGCGACATGCTGCTGGTGACGATAACCCCGGACCATCTGGTGAACAAGGGGCCGCACCGTCCCGCGTTTCCAGAGCAGCTGCGGGCCGAGGCGCTGGCGGCGTTGTCTTGCGTGGATGGCGTGGCGGTGAACCAGTGGCCGACGGCAGTGGAGTGCATCCGGCTGTTGCAGCCAGCGGTGTACGTGAAGGGGCAGTCGAACGAGGCGGGCCCGCGCGACCATACCGACGCGATACTGGCGGAGGAGGAGGCGGTGAAGGCGGGGGGCGGGGTGATACACCTGACCGGCACGGAGGTGTTCAGCGCAACGGCGTTGATCAACCGCTACACGGACGTGTTCTCGCCCGAGGCCAAAGGCTTCCTTGAGGGATTCCGTGAACGCCATTCCGAGGAGGTGGTGCTGGACTACCTGCGGCGCATCCAGCCGCTGCGCATTTTGACGATTGGCGAGACGATTGTGGATGAGTATTGCTTTTGCCACGTGATGAACAAGGCGAACAAGGACCCGATTCTCGCGGCCAAGTTCCTGTACCGCGAGCGGTACCTGGGCGGTATCCTTGCCATCAATAACCACCTGTCTGGATTTTGCGGCAAGGTGACTTGCCTCACGGCGCTGGGGTCGGGGGAGGAGGAGCTTGGGTTTATTCGTGAGGGGTTGGCGGAAAACGTGGACCTGCGCTACATCCGCAAGGAGAACGCGCCGACCATCGTGAAGCGTCGGTATGTCGAGGAATACCTGAGCACGAAGCTTATCGAGATCGACGAGATGAACGACGACCCGCTGACCGCGGGCGACGATGCGCGTTTTCTGGAGATGATGGAGGCGCTACTGCCGGAGCACGACGTGGTGATTGTGGCGGACTATGGGCACGGGCTATTGTCAGAGAAGGCAATCACGCTGCTCTGCGAGAAGGCGCCTTTCCTCGCGCTGAACGTGCAGGTGAACCCGGGAAACTATGGGTTCAACCTTGTGTCGCGGTATAGTAGGGCCGACTTCGTGGTGATGGACGAGCCCGAGGCGCGGCTCGAGATGAAGAAGAAGCAGGTGGACATCGAAAATATTGTGCCTGCACTTGCGGCGCAATTGCAGACCCAGCGCTTCCTGTTGACGCGCGGGCAGAAGGGTACCATTGGCTACGAC
>JBIKMR010000145.1:0-10673 GCA_044359155.1 Candidatus Hydrogenedentales bacterium
CGGCGCATGGAGCTACACTATCCAGCGTGTCGTCGAGGCGGGTTCTCGCACCTTGCCCTTCTTCTTCGTAACCGGCCTCGTCATCGTCGTGGGTGGCGCGTGGTTCTCCCACCTTTACCCGTGGACCAATCCCGAGTACATTGAAAAGTTTCACATCGTGGAGAACAAGGCTGCCTTCCTCAACAAGCCGACCTTCACGATTGCCTACCTCGTCTACTTTGGCATCTGGATGCTCGCGGCCTACTTCTATAACAGCTGGTCCAAGCGACTGGATGAGACCGCCGACGTGAGCATCATCGGCAAGATGAAGTTCTGGGCAGGCCCCGGCGCGGTTATGTACGTGATAACCATGACGCTCGCCGCCACCCACTTTGTCATGTCCCTCCAGCCCGAATGGTTCTCCACCATCTACGGCGCATGGCTGATTGCCAGCTATGCCCTGAGCGTGATTTCGTTCTGCGTCATCATCCTGTCTTACCTGATGGAAGAGCCGCCGATTAAGGAAAAGATCAGCACCCAGACCTTCCATCACCTGGGCACGTTCATGGCGGGCTTCACCATCTTCTGGACCTACGTGAGCTTCTCGCAGTTCCTGCTCATCTGGAATGCGAACATGCCGGAAGAAATCGGGTTCTACCTGAACCGCCAGGGCACAACGCTGAACATTCTCACCGTCATGCTGGTCTGCTTCCACTGGTTGGTGCCCATGTTGTTCCTGCTCTTCCGCAAGAACAAGACCACCATCGTGCGGGTGCGCCGCATCGCCATGTGGATATTCTGCGTGCGCCTCATCGACATGTACTGGAATATTGTGCCGTCCTTCCCCGATGCGCACCACGAAGTGAACTTCATCACGCTGGCGCTCGTAATTGCGGCGGTCATCGGCTTCGGCGGCTTCTGGTTCTACCTTTACCTTAACCAGCTTAAGAAGCGCCCCCTGCTTCCCGTCAACGATCCACGCGGCGAACTGCTGTTCCTGAAGGATGCCCACGGCCATGCATAATGCACATTCGACAGATATCGACGAGCACAGCCTGAAAGACGGCTACGAGCACAGCGACCTCAAGGCGCGACTCGTCATGATCACCATGGCAGGAATCGGCGTGATGATGTTCGGAGCGGGTGCGATCATCGTTCTGGTCATGCAGGGTATGGACGCCGTGCATAAGCCCATGACCTCCTTCGAGGCTTCGCCGCTCGACACGGCTGGTCCGTTTGTCGAGGGATACGATGGCGTGATCATCGAACGCGATCCGCGCAAAGAGCGCGACACGTATCTCGTTAAGGTGGAGGCGCAGCTGAATTCCTATGGCATGGTCAGCGACCAGCCCGGCATGGAGCGCGCCCACATCCCAATTGAGGAAGCCATGAAGCGCCTTGCAGACGGTACCGTTGCCTACAAAAAAGAGCCGCAGACGGCCCTCGTTCAATAACTCGGAATCGATAAAGCACCCATGAAGATCCTTCGGCAAATAGCAATACGACCCCTCGCGGCGCTCACCTTGGTGGTGACGGCTGCGGCGTGCTGCCTTGCTGCATTGCCTGCCTCTGCGCAGGCAGGCAAGACCATGCCGGGTGCCCATGTGGACCCCATCTCCTTTAAGGGACCCAATCCTGCGGATCAGTTTAAGGACATCTTTATTGAGCAGAAGCTCAACAACCAGATAAACCTTGATCTCGTCTTCCGCGATGAAGCCGGTGTGGACCGCACCCTGCGCGAGTACATTGGCGACAAGCCCGTTGTGCTGGGCATGGTCTACTACGAATGCCCGAACGTTTGCTCGGTCATCCTCAACGCCATGTTGGTTTCATTCGATGCTGGCGCGCTCGACTTGGAGCTGGGCAAGGACTTCGTCGCCCTTGCCGTCAGCATTGATCCGGGTGAGACTTCCGAGCTTGCTGCAGAGAAGAAGGCCAACTACGCAGAGCGCTTCCACCGCGAAGGCTTCGACAATGGCTTCCGTTTTCTCACAGGCACGGAAGAAAACATCGAGCCGCTGGCCGATGCCGTGGGTTATCGTTATTTCTACGACAAGCAGACCGACCAGTACGCCCACGCCAGCGGCATTATGGTACTAACCCCGGACGGCAAGGTCTCCAGCTATTACCTCGGCACCGAGTATCTGCCTAAGAAAATTCAGTTCGCGCTGATGGACGCATCCGACGGCATAATTGGGCCACTGGTAGACCAGCTTGTGTTGCTCTGCTTTCAATACGACCCCACGGTCGGGGCCTATGGCTTCTATATCTTCAATGCCGTTCGCCTGGTGGGCGCGCTCACAGTGGGGGCATTGGTGCTGTTCTGGATAATCTCCTGGCTGCAAGAAAGAAAAAAGCCCTTGCCGCCCGAACTTGACGTGGTCGCCCCGGCAGGCTTTCATCCCGGTGCCGGATAGGATATAAGCGCGAACGATTTTCTTATGATAAGTCCGAAGCAAAACTGCCTCAGGAAGTGATATCGATAATGTTTAACATCCCCATGCTACCAGAAACCGCGAGCACCTTCGCCGCCAAGGTGGACCCATTCTTCTGGGCCTTGTCCGTGTTCACGCTTGTGTTCACTGCGGCAGTCGTGGTCATCTTCCTCTACCTTGGCTTCAAGTATCGCCAAACGCCGGGACGCCCATCGCGCCACGGCGAGAGCATGGCTATTGAGCTTACCTGGAGCATCATTCCCGCCATCTTGGCGGTCGGCATTTTCGCTTGGGGCGCCTGGATTTATTTCGACTATTCAAACATTCCCCCGAACACCTACGACGTCAGCGTGGTGGGAAAGCAGTGGATGTGGAAGCTTCAGCACCCGAATGGTCGCCGTGAAGTGAATCAGCTAACCGTGCCTGTGGGCCAGCCCGTGAAGCTGACCATGACCTCACAGGATGTGCTGCACGATTTCTACGTTCCCGCGTTCCGCGTGAAGCAGGACGTGATTCCCGCCCGGTACACCACACTCTGGTTTGAGGCCACCAAGCCGGGCACGTATCCCCTCTTCTGCGCTGAATATTGTGGTACGGAGCACTCTTACATGGGCGGCGAAGTACACGTCTTATCTGAAGCGGATTTTAGCAGTTGGCTGGGCGGCGAGACGGGGCTAACCCCGGTCGAGTCGGGCCAGGCATTGTTCCAGCAGATGGGTTGCGTAACCTGCCACGCGGCGGGCGACGGCAGCCGTGGCCCCGCGCTTGACGGCATTATGGGTACCACCATTGCCATCACGGGTGGCACCACTGTTGCGGTGGACGAAGAGTATCTCCGCGAATCCATCCTTAATCCCGGTGCGAAGATCGTCGACGGCTACGCACCGCTTATGCCCAACTTTGCCAATCAGCTTAGCGAGGACGACGTCGCTAACCTGATCGCCTACATCAAGTCGCTCACTGAGTAGTTTACACGGACAAGGCGCACATCATGGCTCACGAAGTTACACATTCGGCAGATATCCCAGCGCGGGATTACGGCCCCCCAAAAACGCATTACATCAACGTAAAGCACACGGTTGCATCGTGGCTGCTGACCGTTGACCACAAGCGCATCTGTCTGCTTTACCTCGCTGGCATCACCGTGTTCTTCATGGTGGGTGGCATCTTCGCGGCAGTGTTCCGCATCGAGCTGCTGACCCCCGAGGGCGACCTGCTTCAGGCAGACACGTATAACCGCTTCTTCACGCTGCACGCCGTGGTGATGATCTTCTTCTTCCTCATCCCGTCAATACCAGCAACACTAGGCAACTTCTTGATACCGCTGATGATCGGCGCGAAAGACGTGGCCTTCCCCAAGCTCAACCTCTTGAGCTGGTACATCTACATCATCGCCGGTACGATGGGCGTTATCCTCATCGCCACGGGTGGCCTGGATACCGGGTGGACGGTTTACGCACCGCTATCCACCAGCTTTGCGAACACCAATGTATTCCTCGGCACCATGGCCATCTTCGTTAACGGCTTCTCTTCCATCCTCACGGGTGTGAACTTCATTGCCACCATCCACAAGATGCGCGCTCCGGGCATGACTTGGTTCCGCCTGCCGTTGTTCATTTGGGCCTTGTATGCCACCTCTGTCATTCAGGTGCTGGGTACCCCGGTGGTGGCCATCAGTGTGTTGCTTATCGGCATCGAGCGCGTGTGGGGCGTGGGCATTTTCGACCCGGCCCTGGGCGGCGACCCGATCTTGTTCCAGCACATGTTCTGGTTCTACTCGCACCCTGCAGTATACATCATGATTCTCCCCGGCATGGGTGTCATTAGCGAAATCATTGCCTGCTTTGCGCGCAACAAGATTTTCGGCTATGAGTTCATCGCCTTCTCCAGCATCGCCATTGCCATCATCGGCTTCCTGGTGTGGGGCCACCACATGTACCTCTCCGGCCAGTCCATGTATGCGGGCTTGGTCTTCTCGCTCTTGACCATGCTGGTGGCTGTGCCATCGGCCATCAAGATTTTCAATTGGCTGGCCACGCTCTATGAAGGCAACGTTGTATGGGAAACGCCCATGCTATACGCAGGCGGCTTCCTCGGGCTGTTTGCCATCGGCGGCGGCACGGGCCTGTTCCTTGGCGCTTCCGGTCTGGACATTCCCCTGCACGATACCTACTTCGTGGTGGCCCACTTCCACTACGTGATGGTTGGCGGCATGGTGATGGCCTTCCTTGCGGGTCTCCACTTCTGGTGGCCCAAAATGATTGGCAAGGCCTATCCCAAGATTCCCGCCAACATTGCAGCCATCCTTGTGTTCGTCGGTTTCAACCTCACCTTCTTCCCTCAGTTCCTGCTGGGCTGGATGGGGATGCCCCGTCGCTACCATTCGTATCACCCGGACTTCCAGATCCTCAACGTAATGTCCACGGTGGGCGCGTCGGTGCTGGGTCTTGGTTTCATCATGCCTGCCTTCTACCTTACCTGGTCGATGCTGCGGGGCAAGCCCGCTGGCAGCAATCCCTGGGGTGCCCGTGGCCTCGAATGGGAAGCCTGCTCTAGCCCGCCCGATCCCCATAATTTCCATGAGATTCCCATAGTGCGGCAGGAAGTTTACGCCTACACCGGTGAGGAGACAGTCAGTGTCTAGTAACGCTGCTCACGACGATTTGGATAAGTACCTCGATCACCACTTTGTGACCGAGGAGCAGCAGACTGAAACCTGCACCTTAGGCATGTGGCTGTTCCTTGCACAGGAAGTCATGTTCTTCGGTGGCATGTTCGCTGCCTATGGCGTGTATCGTTACCTCTACCATGACGCATGGTTCGTGGCGAGCCAATCCCTTGATTGGCGCCTCGGTGGTGCGAACACCGTGTTCCTGCTTCTTAGCTCTTTCACGGCGGCCATGGCCGTGTATCATGCCCAGACCGGCAACAACCGTAAGGTTGGTTGGTTTATGGTTTACACGCTTATCTTGGGTGCCATATTCTTGTTTGTTAAGTGGACCTTCGAGTGGCCGCCCAAGTTCGAGTTTGGTGTAGTTCCGGGTACCAACTGGGGTCCCGATGCCCACCACTATCCTGGCCTTGCATCGTTTGAGAATCAGGGAGCCTTGCAGCTTTTCTTCTTCCTCTACTTCGTGATGACCGGTATGCACGCCCTGCACATGCTCATTGGCTTCGGCATCATCTTCTGGCTCATATGGCTGGCATGGTGGAAGGAACACTTCGACCCGCGCCGCTATCTACAGGTGGAATTCTTTGGGCTGTATTGGCACTTTGTGGATATTGTGTGGGTGTTCCTGTTTCCCATGTTCTATCTGGTTACCTGAGCAAGAGCCCAAGCCTGCCAAATTGAGAAGCTAACCCGCCAGCGCAGTGTGCGCTACGGAGAGAGAAAATGTCCGGTCACTCTAGCCATCACATCATTCAGCCTTCCACCTATATCAAGATTCTGTTCGTGCTCATGTTCTTCATGGGGCTTACCATCTTGGCGGCCAAGTGGCCTGCCTTGGAGTTTGGTATTCTCACGAACTTGATCATCGCCTTGGCCATCGCTTTCGGCAAGGTGTACTTCATCATGTCCTACTTCATGCATGTGAAGTTCAGCAGCCCGCTGGTTCGCACGGTCGCCATCATCGGATTCCTCTTCCTTATCATCATGTTCACGCTTACCTTCAATGACTACCTGGGCCGCGACCATTGGCACTCTAGCTTCCGCCCTTCGCCTTTCGCGGATGACCAAGCGCTGAACCCACCGCCTGCTCACTAAAGATCCCCAAGCAATCAAAACGCCCGCAACCCAGATGGGTTGCGGGCGTTCTTCTTTTCAATCGTGATTGACTATGCCAACGTCACCAACACCTCGTGCTCGCCGGTGGCTTTGTCCAGCACACGCGTGGGGTGGGGGGCGCCGTTTAGGGTGACACGCTGAATGGTGCCGCGCCCCTGCCACGTCACGGCATAGGTGGCGCTCTTGTGGCGCAGGTTCTTAACGCGCGTCAAGGGGTAATTGGAGAGGGGCCTCGGGTTCTTCAAGCGCCATCCGCCCGCGTCGTAGTCCAGCCCGTAGTGGCGTTGAAAGATGATCTCGAAATACGGCGCGGCATCAAGCAGGCCGCCCGCAGGCAGGGCCGGGCCACGCACCCAGCGAGAGAACGGCAGCCCCGCGCGCGAGGCCACATCCACAGTGCGCTGCAAGATGGGGGCGACATCGCCGCAGCCATAGCGCAGGCGCACCGCCACGTCGACTAGGGCGTGCCAGGTGCGCTTGTAGCCCGGGGGGTAGACTGGCCCGCCGCGCCCGGCGGCATAGGTATAGGTGTAATCCACCCATTCCATTGACCGGCGCACCAAGTCGTCTTCCGGGCAAAGCCCCAGCCAAAAGGCCAAGGCCTGTTGTCCAAAATCGAATTCGGCCCCCGGCTGGGTTTGTGGGTCCACCCGGCTGTTGCGCCCGCCGCTTGCAGGCAGGCAGCTTACAAAGGAGCCACGCCCCAAGTGCCACAGCCCGCCCGTCTCCAGCGGGGCAATGGCTGCCCACTGCATGGCAAAGGCGGCCTCGGAAAAGCGCTCGCCATCATTGGCCGAGCCCAGCCGCACCTCAATGGCTCCCCAGCGCGATAGCGCCGCGTAGACCAACGCCGTGGCCCCCGGCAATTTAACCGGCGCATTGGGTTGGCCGGGCATGGTGAACAGGGGTAAGGCTTCGCTTGGACGGCGGAGCGCCAGCAGGCCTTCCGCATGGTGGCGCAGCTTTGCGTGTGATGCGGAAATGAATTCAAGGTCTCCCGTCAATCGCAGGTACCGGCCTGCCATCAACAGCAACAAGGCAGGCCGTGCCTCAACAGGCAAGAGTAGGTCGGGTTGGGTCACCGCCGTGTCACCAATGCCGTCCAGTTCGCGCTGGATTGATTCGCGCAGTAGGCTGGCCGTGAGCACCGGGGCGCAAAGCCCCAAGGTTTCACAGGCCAATGCCACTTCGCCCAGCGTGGCTTGGCCGCTGTCTGGCAGGCAGGCGGTGCGCGGTAATTCACCACCACCCGTGACCAATGCCACGCTGCCCAACAAGAGCTGGTCGTAGTGGCTGCCGAAATCGGCGGACGCATCGGCAAGGTCGGGCAGGCGCACATCGTAAAATCTACGCGCAGCGGCGCGCAGGCCAAAGTTTCCACTCAGTCGCACCAACTGTCCATGCGCCACGGTCCAGTCCAGTTGCCATGCGGGCACACCCTCCGGCGAGATACCAATGGTCAGGGGACCATTCACCGCCACGTCGAGCCGAAGCGCGGCACGAGGTGCTTCGCTATACAGCAGCACCCCGCTTGCCTCGCCTGCCCATGCGGGCGTGTCTCCCGGCGTTGGTGCAAGGGGTGCGGTCTGCGCGCCTTCCGAAGTGCGCCAGAATTGCATCTCGTTCGCGGCGGCAGGGGTGCGCACCCGAAAGGCGCAGCGCCCGCCCAGGGTGTGGGGCTGGCGAATCCAGTCGAAGCCCACCTGAAGCGGGTCCACGCGCAGGGTCCAGTCTTCCGCGCGGGCTGAGCCGAACACCGCGCCCGACTGCAACACGCGGTTGCCATAGGCCTCGTGGGCGGCCACGGGGGTGACCTCGGTGGGCTCTTGCCATAGGCCGTCTTCCGTCTCGACCAGCGCCTCTGCCAACATATACACGGCCATTGCACCGCCGCCCTCGCGGGGTTCGCATACCCAATGGGGCGCGTCGCTACATTCATGCGCGGGGCGCGCATCGGCAATGGCCACGCCCCCCGGGTACATGAGCAGCACCAGATTCTCCGACAGGTCCAGCCTGCCTGCAAACGGCCTCAACTCCATCAGATACCTTTATTTTCCAGCCGTCACATAAGGCTGTGTCCAGGCGCTCTCAAAGTCGCCCGGCTTGAAGGGATTTTCTTGCAGGCGCGATGCCACCACCTTCGCCCGCACATACAACTCTTCTCCAGTGCACACATATTCTGCTGGGTTGTCGGTCGTCTCCGCCAACACCACGCCAATGTCCTTGCTGTATTGGTGCGAACGCTCTGGCACCAGGCTGCCGTCCGCATCCAGCACCGGCGTTGCACGCGGGTCGAAGCCCTTGCGCGTGCCGATGAACTGCGTGGTGTAGGTTACGCCCTCGGCGGCTGCAATATCGACGCGGTATTTCCCGTCGCCCGCCGTCACGCTGTTTAGCGTCACGCCGCTGCTGCCATAGAAGTCGCCGGCCTTCAGCGCCCCAGTGATGGTGTCCGCGTCCAGCGTGTCTGCCAGCACCATCACCCAACCACGACCGGGGTTGCACTCCTCCGGTCCGGTGCGGAAATAGTCGTGCGTGTCGTCCGTGGCATAGCCCCAGAACTTCGCGCGCGGGTCTTCCAGCAGGCGCAGCGAAAGCACGATGTCCCATATCCGGTCGGTGTCCACCATGCCGAGTTCCGCATGGCCCCAATTGCGCACGCCCGGATGGCCGTTGTATACCTCAAAGGCGTCCGCCTCGAGGATGGGGATGATGCTCTGCACCGGCACGCCGCTGTTCCAGTTCGGATGGTTCAGGTGTCCCACCATCGGCACGTTGAACTGCTTTGACTGCGCGTCGATATTCTGGAAGGCCTCCATCAGGGACTTCTCCGCCGCGCTGCTGTTCACGGGGGATATCTTCTCCCGCAGGTTGATGCCGCCCACATGGACCTTGGGGGTCAAGCTGGTGATCTCCTCTGCCTGAATCAGCAGGAACTTGCCCGCCTCCTCAAACTGCGCCTTCACCTCGGGCAGGGTTTTCAAGCGCATCTCGTCGCGCCCCTTCGATTCCCGCATCTCCACCGCGCCCTCGCCAAAGAGCATCTTCAGCTCCGCTATCTGCGAAGGAAACAGCTTGCTGTCCCCGCCCACCGCCATCCATTTTTCCACCGAGCCATCCGAAAGGATGTTGTGGTCCGACAGGCATAGGAAGTGGTAGCCCTTGTCCTTGTACCACTTCACCGCATACTCCGGCGCGGCCTCGCCATCGCTCCAAAGCGTGTGCGTGTGGGTGTTCCCCCGATACCACGCCTTGCTGTCCCCGGCCTTAAGGTCAAACCCATCGGCCCCCGCCGACAAACACAGCCCCCCCACAAGGGCCGCCCCAACCAAGCAAGCACGCATCTCCCAAATCCTCCCGCGCATTTGCGCAGCTACATGATATAGCCCACGCGTTAGGCAATAATAAAGCCGCGCGTGTGCGGGGAGGGGGGAAGCACCCGAGGCATTGCCCCATCACCCACCACGGTTGACGCGCATACGGGAAATGGCGCAGCATAGGAACATGGCTATTAATGTTCTCAGTAAAAGCGACACAGAAGCGCTGATTCAAACCATCGCCGATAAGATTTCGGTGGCAGTGGACCCCGAGGAAATCCTGATTTTTCCTCGTGACACCGCTCTGCGGTGTCACGCATCTACCGGCGCTCCTGCGTCGCGTGGTTGGGTGGGTAGATGAGACTCGGCGCAGAGTGCCAAGAGTTTCGTTACACCGCCGGAGCAGTGTAACGAGGGATGTAAACGATATCCATGAATAAGTACACGTATAAAATCGCCGCAGTTAGTATCGGATATTTTACGCTCGTCATTCTGTTATTCACACCCCTCGGTCATCACTCCGCTTTCTTAGCGTTGGCCATTCTTGATAAGGCTTTGCTCGGGCTTCTTTTATTGGCTCTGATCGTCGCGTCTATCCTTGCCGTCCTCAAGGAAAGAAAGTTTGCCCAGCGATTGCTTGGCGTGGTCGTTTTGTTTTCCTTTATTACGTGGCTGGTTGGTCATTGGAACTATAGCTAACTATTGCAGCCGCCAAGACTAATGCAATTCGCTGACAAATATCTGATTCCGAAGCTCAACGAATATCGCGAAGAGCATGGGCAATTTCCGGTGGCTTCGCCCATTTGGTTGCCAGACGGAATATTCTATAAGAAGTATGACGGTTATAATGGGTTTTATATTTTAGAGGTGGAACAGAGTTCAATTTCAGAATGGACATACCACAGCTTACAGGGAAAATGGGACCTTTATGAGATTTGATTCAGGCAAGCCCTTTCTGGTGACAGCTCAGAGCGGCGTCACAAAGGTGGGAAGAAGAGACCGGCGGTCGCAAGAGTTGCAGGGTCGGAAACCCTGCGACAACAACGATGTTACAGACGGTAGACGACTCTCGACGCGGGAGCGCCGGGAGATGCGTTACACCGCAGGAGCGGTGTAACGAGGACATGTGCTGAACTTAAGTGGAGACCTTCGGTC
>JBIKMR010000146.1:0-10619 GCA_044359155.1 Candidatus Hydrogenedentales bacterium
CTTACTTGCTATTGCGGCGGGCGAGACACCCGCCGCCACTGTTTTTTTGAAAGGCTCTCAATAGATTCTGCCACGCGGCGAGATATGCATGAATAGTTGCTTTCTATGAGGTGTAGTATGTCGCAGGAACTAAACTGCGGACAGGTTCGCTGGATGGGAATTCTTGAAAAGACTACGTCAATATTTCTCCGCAATCCTAGGCGGCGCCGTACTGATCGCGATTACGGTGATCGTATATTTTCCATTTTATAAGAATTTGGCTATCGCGGAATCACCGGTAGTGTCCACAGCCACCATCGTGCGGCTGAATTCGTTTAACACGGGCAGCTCCGGTCGCTCAGGTTTCTATTATACGATTGCTTTCGCCGGACAGGAAGTGCCTCATTATACGAGCCAGCACCACGAAATCGGGGCTGTTCTTCCGGTCGTATATTGCGCGAACCAGCCTCGATGGTATATCCAAGCAAAGGAACGCCCTACTTGGGGGAGCGCACTGTTTCGTGTCATGGACCCGTTTAACTTAGTGCTACTACCGTTGTTGTTGGTTCTTGTGATTTCTATTTTGCTTAAGGGAATTCTGAAGAAAATTAGAAGCAATCGAAAGTTGGTGCGTTAGCGTGGGTGTGAAGTGGGGATGTTCGCCGCCCCTCACTCCCGAGTAATAAACTCATCCAGATTCAGAATGGCGCGTGCCACGGCAGGCCAGGCGTTATCTTCCTTCGCCAGCAATTCGCCAAGTATCGCGGCCTCGCTCGGCTGGGGCGTGCGCCCGAGGCAGAGGCGGAAGATTGCCTCGATTCCCTGCTCCTTTTCCGTGCCGCCTTCGTGCACGATGCGGGCGGCCAAGGCTTGGGCGAGTTCCACGTAGGCGGTGTCGTTTAGCAGGGTCAGCGCTTGGAGCGGGGTGGTGGAGCGGACGCGGCGGGTGCAGGCGCTTTGGGCATCGGGCGCGTCGAACACGGTCAGCGATGGGTGGGGGGTGGCGCGCCAGAAGTAGGTGTACATGCCGCGCCGGAAACGGCCGGCTCCCTCGCTGGGCACCCATGCGCGGTCTTGCTGGCCGAGCGTCATCACGCCATCGGGCTGCGGGGGAAACACACTCGGCCCACCAATCTGCGGATTCAACACGCCAGCCGCCGTCAGGGCGGAATCACGAATAATCTCGGCATCCAGCCGTATGCGGTTCTGCCGCGCCAGCAGCGTGTTGCGCGGGTCCAGCTCTTGCAGCTCGGGCCGCTGCAACGATGCCTGCCGATACGTGGCCGACGTAACCATCTGCCGCACCAGCGCCTTCACGCCCCAGCCGCTCTCCATAAATTCCACCGCCAACCAATCGAGCAAAGCCGGGTGCGTAGGCAATATTCCTTGTATGCCAAAGTCGTCTTCCGTCTCCACAATCCCGCGTCCGAACAGGTGCTGCCAATAGCGGTTTACGGTGACGCGAGCGAGCAGGGGATTCTCCCGGCTCACCAGCCAGCGTGCCAAGTCCAGCCGTGTGGCTGCGCCTTCGGGCATGGGGTGCAGCGCGGCAATGCCCCCCGGCGTAACCGCATCCCCGGGGCGCGCATAGTCCCCCATGATGCGCATGAAGGTTTCGCGCGGGGTATCCATCGCCGCCACCACCATCGTGGTCGGCGGCTTGGGGCGTTCCTTCTCCAGCTTGGCCACGGCTTCGTCGTGGGCCAGTGCGGTGGCGTCCTGCTTGCGATACACCTCCAGCGCCGTGGCGGCTTGCGCCTCGGTGCGCGCATCCCATGGGGTAAGCAGGGCAGCGCGTTCTTCTTCGCCCAATCCCTGCAACACTGGTAGCTTCAACTCCGCTTCCCACACCTTGCGCACCTCGGTCGCGCCAGTCAGGTAGGCGTCACGCTGCTCCTTCGCCTGCTTCACCCGGTCGCGCCAAGCCACGCGCTCTTGCTCATACGCATCATCCGGCACCGGCATCGTGGGTTCGTCGTCGCTGTTGAAGAACGCCAGCATTCGGAAATACTCGCGATGCTCGATGGGGTCATATTTGTGCGTGTGGCATTTCGCACAGCCCAGCGTTAGCCCAAGGAACACCGTGCCCGTGGTGTTCACCCGGTCAATCACGCCTTCCAGCCGAAACTCTTCCTTGTCTATGCCGCCCTCTTCGTTGATCATCGTGTTGCGCAAGAAGCCGGTCGCCACACGTTGTTCCAGAGTAGCCTCGGGCAACAGGTCCCCCGCCAGTTGTTCCGTCACAAACTGATCGAAGGGCAGGTCCCGGTTGATGGCGTTGATCACCCAATCGCGGTAGGGCCATATTGATCGGGGCGCATCCACGCTATACCCGTTCGAGTCTGCATAACGCGCCACGTCCAGCCAATGCCGCCCCCAGCGCTCCCCAAAGTGGGGGGAAGCCAGCAGCGCATCCACTGCCCTCTCATAAGCGTCGGGGGCGGTGTCTGCAATAAACGCGGCCACCTGCTCGGGAGACGGCGGCAGGCCGGTCAGGTCCAGCGATGCACGCCGCAGCAGCGTAACCCGGTCCGCCTCGGGCGAAGGCCGCAGCCCCACGCCTTCCATCTGCTCCAGCACAAAGCGGTCAATCGCATTGTGCGGCCACGCCGCATCCTGCACGGCAGGCTCTGCGGGGCGCACGGGCGGGCTAAAGGCCCAATGCGATTCATATGCCGCACCCGCGTCTATCCATTCCCGCAGCTTGGCAACCTCGTCCTCGGTCAACGGCTTGCCCGTTTCCTCTGGCGGCATGCGGTCGTCTGGGGCTGTGGTGGTGATGCGGGCGTACACCTCGCTCGCGTCATGGCTTGCGCCCAAGGCCTCGCGGGCCTCGGACTCGATATCCAGCCGCAGCCCTGCCTTGCGCGTTCCCTCGTCCGGGCCATGGCACGTGAAGCACTTGTTGCTGAGAATGGGCTTGATGTCGCGCCCATATTGCAAACCTTCCGCCTGCGCGCCCAGCGCAGACGACAAGATAATCGCCGCCAAGGCAGCAGTCTTAATCAAGGTATTGCCCATTACCCCAAGAGTATCGCACGCCCCGCCTGCCTCATCAAGGAATGATGCTACTTCACGTCCTCAGATGGAATCGTCGCGGTGCTTATACCTTCCGCAGCCTTGGAGACCAGCCGCTCGACGGCAACGTTCATGGCGGTGGCCAGCGCGGCTGGGCCTTCGCCGGTAATGGGTTCCACCTCACGCAGCGTGGCCGACCAGATCAGGTTGATGCCGCGCGCGCGGCGCAGTTCCAGGCGCACCTCGGCCACGGCTTGCGGGGGCGTGGACGATCGGTCCTCGTGAAAGCCGTCCAGGTAACCAATCAGCATCAGGTCGGGGCGGGTTAGTTGCTCGGCCATGCCGGTGTCCGCAAAGCGGCCCGACTTGAGAATACCATCGCGCAGGGAGCGGGTAATCGCGGCTGCGGGGAACTCCGCCCAGGTGGCGGTTTGGTAATAATTCAGCTTGCCGTCTGCATCGGTATGGGCCATGGACAGGTTATAGGGACGGGCCGATTCCAGCTCGCGTAGTCCCAGCGTTAGTGGGGTCGCCTCAGCAGGCTGTGCCTGCACCTGGGGCTTCAATAGATATTGGTCAGGCAGGGCACCACCCGCAGGGGTGAGGCACCCCGGCAGCATCAGGGCGGCAAGCACAACGCCAGTGGCGGCGATACGATTCATTCCCGCTATTCCTTTGGTGTCTCTTTGCCGCGTATCAACGCGGATGGGTTCGCGTTCAGTTGCTCAACAAATACGCGCATAACGTAGAGTGCCTCGCTCATGTCGCCCAAAGCCTTGCGCAGGCTAGTCTCCACGTTGTCGGCCTCATGCAGCGCATTGGCAGTCAGGTTGTCCACCTCGCCCATCGTCACGTTCAGCTTCTCGGTCAACTGTGCCACGTTCTCCAGCACCTTCGTCAATTGCTCCTGCGCCGCGTCCACGTCCAGCTCGGCCACCTTCTCCTTGGACGTAACCACCAAGTCGTTCACGTTCTTGATGGTGGGCTTCAGTTCCTCGATGACTTCCAGCGCGGAATCCACCACCTGGTCCAAATCCCCCCGCACGCCGTCCACCGTTTCGGTGGCGGAATTCACGAGTTCCTTGGTGTCCGCCAGAAAGACCTTGCCATCGTCCAGCAGGCCACTGACCTTGTCGATTACTGCCGTCAATTCGCCCGATTCCATTCCCTCCAGCCCCGTCTCCACTTGGCCCATGATTCCCTCGACACGCTTCATCACGTCTTGAAGCTGCCCGGCGATTGCCGTGATGGCGGAGGGGACGGTGGGAATCTGGCTGTTCTCGGGCAGTCGGCCCTGGGCCACGTCTCCTCCGGTCAGCGATATGGCCATCGTACCCGCAGCGATGCTGTACATCACCAGCTTCGCCTGCACGCCCTTGTGCAACAGCACCTTGGTCGAGTCGATGCTGATGTCGATTTGGGGCTTATTAGAATCCGGGCGCACGCGAATGGCGTGCACCTTGCCCACGGGCACGCCGAGGTACTCGACCATTGCGCCTTCATACAGACCGAGGATCGAGTCCTCGAACTCAAGCCAATAGCGCACCCCCTGGTCTTGATAGAAGCCACTGATAAGGTAGAGCGAGCCGCCCATGAGCAAGCCGCACAGCAGCATGAACACGCCGACTTTGGTCTTTTGGGATTTCGTCGCCAAGGCGATCTCCTGGGGGATGCCGGGCCGGAAGCGGCGCAGGCGCAAGACACCATGATACCGGCACGCGTGTTTCCCCGGCAACCTGATGCGATATACTCCGAGAATTCTTAAGCCCGCAGGAAAGGGACCGGACCAATGGACGTCGCGAGATTCGTTAAAACCTTCGAGACAATCTATTCGGATTCAAGCTACAAGGTTCCCGACGATTCCCTCTTCAGCCCCTTCGTGGCCCACCGCATAGACCTATGCCCAGACGTGCAGGGGATGCTTTCCTTGCGCAAGCAGCGCCTGCTGAACCGGGCCTTCAGCCTGCTGCCCCCCGGGGAGTGCTATTTCGAGGTGGGCACCTACCACGGCAAGAGCCTCATCTCCGCCATGCTCAACAACCCGGCCCGCCCGGTTTACGCGGCAGACAACTTCTCCGAGTTTGAGGGAAACAGCCTGCAAGTGCTGATGGATAACCTTGGCAAGTATGGCCTGCGCGACAAGATGACCTTCTACGATGCGGACTTCCACAAGGTCTTCACGCCCGAACACCTGCCCATTCCCATCGGCCTCTACTTCTTCGACGGTCCCCACGACGAGCAGAGCCAGTACGACGGCATCCATCTGGTCGAGCCCTTCCTCGCGGATCAGGCGCTGGTGCTGGTGGACGATTGGCGGTTGGCCGCAGATTCAGGCTCGTATGCCGAGGCAGGCACCTTGCGCGCCGTGGCTGATTCCCCAAACAAGTGGCGGCTTCTGTATGAATTACCCGCACGCTGCAACGGGGACTTGGGACTGTGGTGGAACGGGGTGGCGGTGTTGTCGTTCGAGCGGGTGGCGTAGCCTGCCCTAAATATTACGTTGCGTCATGAACTCATCCGCCTTACGCTCGAAGAACTGTTTGACGCGCGGATGCTCCGAGGCAAGCGCCTCGTCCTTGCTGCCGTAAAAGACAATCTGCCCCATGTCCAGCATGAGGATGCGGTCGGCGATGGCCAGGATAGATTCAAGCTCGTGGGTTACGATGACGAAAGTTAGCCCCGCCAATCTGCGCAGGTCGAGGATGAGGTCGTCCAGCCCCGCCGCCATGATGGGGTCGAGCCCCGCCGAAGGTTCGTCGAAGTAGACCAGCGGCGGGTCGATGGCAATGGCGCGTGCAAGCCCGGCGCGCTTGCGCATACCGCCCGAAAGCTCGCTCGGCATAAGGAACTGCGCATGGCCCAGCCCCACCATGCCCAGCTTCATCCGCACCATCGGCTCGATCAGCTCCTTGTCCATGTTGCCGTATTCGAGCATGGGCATCGCCACGTTGTCGCCCACCGTCATCGAATTGAATAGCCCGCTGGACTGGAACGCGATGCCAAAGGTCTGCTGAATCTTCGACAGTTCGTCCTCTTCGAGATGCGCGATGTCCACACCGTCGTAGAGAATCTCGCCCGAGGTGGGTCGAATCAGCCCGCACATGTGCTTTAGCAACGTGCTTTTGCCGCAACCGCTGCCGCCGATGATGACAAAGATCTCGCCGCGTCGCACTTCGAGCGACACGTCATCGAGAATCTTCTTGTCGCCGTAGTGCGTGACCAGGCCGCGCACTTCAACGAGGATGTCTTCCGCCATCAGCGCAACCCCTGCCTATGGAAACACGTAGTAGAACAACGTCGCAAACACGATGTCCACGGTGATGAGCATGAAGATGTCCATCACCACGGCGCGCGTGGTCATCAGGCCCACGCCGCGCGATCCGCCGCGCACGCGGAAGCCGTTGTGGCAGCCAATCAGCACAATGAACACGGCGAAGACAAAGGTCTTAGACATGCCCTGGAACACATCGGAAAGGTACGCGGCGTTGAGGGTCTGGTTAAACCAAATCTCCGGCTGGAATCCCAGCACGAAGACACCCCACACCGCACCGCCACCGATACCCGCATACGTGCCCAGCGTGACCAGGCAGGGTAGGGTGAGCAGGAGCGCCAGCAGCTTGGGCGCGACCAGGAACTCAGACACGTTTAGCCCCATTCCGCGCAGCGCGTCCACTTCTTCCTGGACCACCATGGTGGATATCTCTGCGGCAATGGCCGCACCCGTACGGGCGGAGACCACGATGGCCGTCATGATGGCCGCCAATTCGCGCGCGAACCCAATCATCATGATGTCCGCCACGAAGAGCTGGATACCATAGGACTCCGCCTGCTTCGCCATCAGCATGGCAATGATGAGGCCCAGCAGGAAATTCATCAGGCAGACAATCGCCACGGCGCGCACGCCCATCTCGTAGAGCTCGTCCACAAGGTTCTTCCAGCGAATCCCCTTTCCCGTCAAGGGCGCAATAAGTGTCCAATAGATCGCGTCGACGCACAGCTCGAAGAACTCCCCCAATTCCTTCGTGAAAGCAATGACGGTGCCGCCGAGCTTCTCGGTGAAGGACTCATTCAGCTTGGGCGCTTCCGTGGGTGCCGTCAGCGATGGGCGCACCATCTTGAGGAATTCTTCAACGTTGCCACTAGCGCCGGTGAAGTCGAAGGCTGCCCCGCGAAGCGCGGCAAGTTCGGACATGCGCACCACGCAGGCCCCGCCGAGCGCGTCCATGTTCTCGGTGGCGGAAAAGTCCAACACCACGGCATCGCCCTTCGACACCGTGCCGTTGCCCATCTGCTGCACCAGCTTCAAGCCTTCATCGTGGTCCAAGTGCGCGGGTGCGGTGAGGCGTATCTCGCTCATTGCGCGTCTCCTACCAGCGCTTCAAACTCTGCTTCAGTCAACACAGCCACCCCCAGTTCACGCGCCTTGTCCAACTTCGAACCCGCCTTCTCGCCCGCTATCAGGTAATCCGTCTTCTTGCTGATGCTCGACGCGGTCTTGCCTCCCGCCCGAACAATGCTCTCGTGCATCTCGTCGCGGCTATGGCGTTCCAGCGTTCCCGTCACCACGCAGGTCTTGCCTGCAATCGGCGTGTCGGTGGCGGCAACCGGCGCGGGGTCATCGTCCATGCGCAGGCCCCAGCCACGTAGTGTATCAATCAGCTCTCGGTTGGCGGGGCTTCCAAAGAATGCTGCCACGCTTTGCGACACGGTCGGGCCTACGTCGGGCACGCTCGCCAGTTCCGTAACTTCCGCCGCCACTAATCGTTCCATCGTTTCAAACTTGCGCGCCAGGGCCGTGGCCGTGGTGGTGCCCACATGGTGGATGCCCAGCGCGAAGAGCAGTTTGCTGAGGGGCTTCTGCTTGCAGGCTTCCAGCGCGGCCACCAAATTCTCTGCGGACTTCTTGCCCATGCGTTCCAGGCCCGCCAGCATTTCGGCGTTCAGCCCGAACAGATCCGCCGGGGTATGCACCAGGCCGCGCGTCACAAGCTGGTCGATGATCGCCGGGCCAAGGCCCTCGATGTCCATGGCCCCGCGCGCGGCAAAGTGTTCCAGCCTGCCGCGCACCTGTGCCGGGCAGGACAGGTTGATGCAGCGCAGGAACACGCCCTCGGGGTCTCGCTGCACCGCGCCGCCACACTCGGGGCAGGCCGTGGGTTCAGGCATGGGGGATGCATTCGCCGGGCGTTCCTCCGGCACAAATCGCAACACCTGCGGGATAATTTCGCCCGCCTTCTGCACCTCGACCAGATCGCCCACGCGCAGTTCTTTGCGGGCAAGTTCTTCAAAGTTGTGCAGCGTGGAGCGTTTCACAATGGTGCCCGCCAAGGCCACGGGTTCCAGTTCCGCCACGGGCGTCAACACGCCAGACTTGCCCACCTGCACGGTAATATCCAGCAGGCGCGTGCGCGCCACCTCGGCGGGGAACTTGTAGGCAATCACCCAGCGTGGGGCTTTGGAGGTAGTCCCCAAGCGCTCGCGTTGTTCGAGGCTGTTCACCTTCACCACCATCCCATCGGTCTCGTAGTCGAGGGTGTGCCGCTTGTCGCGCCATTCGTTGATGGTCGCTAGCACCCCGGCGATGTCGTTGCAATGACGGTAGTTTTTGTTTACGGGCAGGCCCCATGCGGTCAGTGTTTCGAGCACCTCGACATGCGTGGCCGGGCGCGGGGAGTCCACCGGCAGCAGGTCGTAGCACGCCATATGGATGTGTCGCGCAGCCACCAGTGCAGGGTCCAACAGTTTCAGCGTGCCCGCCGTGGTGTTGCGCGGATTGCGATACGGCTCTTCGCCCGCCTCGGCACGGATCACATTCAGGCGTTCAAGTTCGGAGCGGGTCATGTAGACTTCGCCACGAATCTCTACCTCGCCGGGCAGCGCGCCCTTCAGCGCGCGCGGGAGCGATCGAATAGTGCCCACGTTTTGGGTTACGTCGTCGCCCGTGCGTCCATCGCCCCGTGTCGCGGCGGCGGTGTAGTTCCCATCGCGGTAGGTCACGGACATCGCCACGCCGTCCATCTTCAACTCGACCACGTAGGAAACGTCCTCGCCGCCCAGAAGCTTGCGCACGTCCTGATCAAATTTGAGGACTTCCTGCTCGTTGTAGGTGTTGCCAATTGAAAGCATAGGGACGCGGTGGGTAACCGAAGTGAAGCCTGTCAAAGGTGCGCCCGCTACCCGCTGGGTGGGGGAATCCGCAGTGCGCAGTTCGGGGTACGCCCGTTCGATCTCCTCCAGCTCTCGCAACAGTGCATCAAATTCCATGTCGGAAATTTCGGTGCGGGCCTCCTCGTAATAGAGGCGGTTGTGGCGCTCGATAAGCGCACGCAACTCGGCGCTGCGCGTCGTGGCTTCGTTGGGAGTGGTGTCAGTCAGCACGCTCATGGCGGGCAGTATAGCCGACCCAGACGGGTCGCGGCACGCGGGCGGCCTGTGCTACGGTGTGGAACAGTTGGAGGTTCGCGCGCCCGTGTCTGAGCAGTTGGAATTGTTTCTGGAATCCGCCCCGCCCGGGCCGCCGGAAGGGGCGCTGCAGCAGCCTGTAGAAGTGCAGACGGCGCCCGAGAAAATCCCGGTCGCCATTCGCACCGAGGCACTGCGCTTTGCCTTGGCGCGCGGCGTGCCCAAGCCCATCACGCTCCACATCACCCGCAACCGTCAGACCATGGCCTCTGTGCGCCCCCAGCCCGATGGCCACTTGGCCGTGCGCTTGAACGCCGCCTTTCTCGACGCGCCCGAGCAGGTCTGGACGGCGACGGCGGCATGGGTGAAGAACCCGCGCGACCGTGCGGCGGGGGCCGTGGTTGATGCCTTCATCCGCGAGAATGCCCCGCGCCGCGAAGCGCCCGAACCACGCGCCGTGCCCCTGCATACACGGGGCCGCGTGCATGATCTTCGCCCCATGTATGACGAGCTGAATGCGCAGCATTTCGGCGGCAGCATCACCGCGAGCCTCACGTGGGGGAACGCGCCGCATAGTCACCGGCGCAGGTACATGCGGCTGGGCAGCTATATGCCGGTTGACAATATCATCCGCATACACCCCCACCTGGACGAGGAGAACGTGCCCGCCTTCTTCGTGCGCTACATCGTCTTCCACGAAATGCTGCACGCGCACCTGGGCATCGGCACCACCGACACCGGGCGGCGCAGGGTACACCCACCCGCCTTTCGCGCGGCAGAGCGCGCGTACCCAGACTTCGCCCGCGCCGAGGCGTGGCTCAAGGAACCCCGAAACCTGGCCCGCATCATGCGCGCGCGGAAGTCCTGATGCGCACGCTCACGCTCGTAGGGCTTGGCGCTTGCGCGTTGCTCCTCAGCATGGCCGCTTCCTTCGGGCTGGTTCGGCAATGGACCCGTGACCTACCCGATGGCGCGGTGCCGCATCCCGATGCTGCCAAGATTGCGCCCCAGTTGCGCGACGTGTCGAATGATCTGGTGTCGCTGGCCAACGACTACTTTGCCCGCGTGCCCGTGCCCAGCGCGTCTGCGGAAAGCAAGGCGTGGGCGAAGGACACCATTGAGCCCCGGCTGACTGCGGTGATTGCAGAGGCGCGCAAGGCACAAAATGCGGTTCCGCTGTTCGATGCGCTGGAGACCGCCGCCGAGCGAATGCAGACCCT
>JBIKMR010000394.1:0-2901 GCA_044359155.1 Candidatus Hydrogenedentales bacterium
GGCAGGGCCAGGTTGGGGTGGCCGCCGCAGCTGGCCAGCTTTCGCCGGTTGCGCCAGTTGTGCCACTTTCGTTCGATGCTGTTCATGGCGGGAATTCTACTGGCGCGGGCGGGTTGGTGTACAATCCCGCGCCGTGGCGGTTGCGCGTGCAGCCCTAAGTTCTGGAGTACCCCCATGCGTTCTTTGTTTGTGCTGTCTGCCTTGTTGCTGGTTTCGGGCCTTGCCCCGTTGGCCGTGGCCGCGCCCAAGGCGCCCGCGCCCGACATTGCCCCCATTGATTACCCGTGGCCGCTACGCGTGCATTATTCATTTGACTCGAACGACATGCAGCTGGACTACGACGAGCACCATTCCCGCATTCGCGTGCGCATGGGCGAGCAGCTGATCATTGCGGACGACCTGACCTTTGCCATCACCTTTGCGGATGGCAACACCTGGAACTATCGCAGCCTGGAAGAGGCCAAGACTTCGCGCGACAGCCATACCGATCCGCTGCTGGGCCCGGCCATTCTTTTCACCACGCGCTATCCGGTGAAGGATGGGCTGGAGGTGCGCTATGTGCTCACCGCCTTCAGCACGCGCCCGTTTGTAACGCTGCAATTGCAGGTGGAAAACAAGGGCGCAGCCGATGTGCGCATAGGCTCGCTGGATCCGCTCATCACCGGCGCGGGCGGCGTGGGCAACCTGAGCCCGCAGGCCCGCGTGCGTGATCGCCATATTGGCACGCGCGGCGGCTATCCCGTGTTCGACAAGGCCGCCGACCCCACCGTGACGATATTTACCGACCCGACCACCAAGGCAGTGCTGGCGATTGGCGTGCTGCCCGAGGGCCGCGCCGATTCTGGTATACACTTCGATGGGGAGGGCGGCGTTTGGAATGGCCGCGTACACAGCACCTTCACCCCGGCAGTGAAGCTGGCCCCCGGCCAGACGTTGAGCTCCGACCGCGTGTGCCTGGCGCATGGTAAGCTCGAGCAAGACGACATTGACCTGTATTACTCTTGGGCCGTGTCGAAGCTCGATCCGCCCAAGGACAACCGCAAGGGCCCGGCCATGTGGGTGACGGTGTCTGATGCCGAGGGTGCAGATGGCCTTGCTGCCATCGCGAAGGATTGGGCGGCCAGCGGCGTGAAGCATGCGCTGGTTCCCCGCAGCGTGCCCTTTGGTTCGTTAAAGGGCGCGGCGGGTGCGGTGAAGAATGCAGGCGTAACGGCAGGTGCAACGCTGGATCCGCTGGCCGTGGACGATGGCCCGAAGGACGCGGTTGCACAGGCGTCGGACGGCACACAGTGGCTGAACCCGGCGGCCCCCTCGGCGGCGGATTTCTTGCGCAAACGTTTATCCAAACTCGAGGATTGGGGCTATGGCTTTGTCGTGGTGGCGCCCACCACCATGCCCGACGCCGTGCTGGAAAGCTTTAACATCACGCGCATCGAGTCCTACGAACTCGCGCTGAAGCTGGTCGAGCAGGCCACGGGCGACATGCCCGTGTATCCGGCTTCGTCTGGCAGCCTGAACCCCACGCGCGCGGATTGGCTCGAGGCGGCCAGCGCGCTGGGCCGCATGTCGGAATACACCATCGGCTTTGCGCCGCAGCGCCTCGATGCAGGCAGCATCGGGGACCTGGACCTGGAAACCCTTGGCGCCATGCGCCTGTGGAAGGGGCCGATTGAAGTGGTGGGTAGGCCGCAGGGTGGCGGAACAAAGGCGCTGGCGCGGCTGATGCAGATGCCCCGGCTCGACGCGGGCCCGATAGACATGGCCCGCACGGACCCGTTGCTGTGGCAGATTAACCACCGCGACGACGCGGGCAAGGTGGTGGGGGCCTCGGTGCTGGCGTTCAGCGGGGCAGAGCCTTTCGCCGCGAGCGATGTGGACTTGCCCGATGGCGCGAAGATGCGCCTGTGGGACCCCCAGCGCAATGCCTTTGCGGGCGAGGCGGAAACGGTGACTCCGAGCGCAAGCCTGCAATTGTATGGCGTGGGCGCGGAGGCGTCGCACCCGGTGTTCATGGGCGCTTCGGACACGAGCGCGTTGAGCGTGCCGAACGTGAAGGCGGTTGCCTGGGACGCAGGCGCGAACACGCTGAAGGGTTCCTTCGACGGCACCGTGACCGCCGACACGGTGGTGAAGGTGCATGTGCCTGCGGGGTGGAAGGTGGCTTCCTCCGAAGTGGGCGGCAAGAAGTCCAAGGGCGAGCTGACGGGCGAATCGTTTGCGTTGAACCTGGGCGGCTCGAGCAGCTTCTCGGTGAAGTTTGACCGGAACTAATCGCCCCGAATATTTAGATTAGCGCCCCCGGCATTCCGTGCCGGGGGCGCTTCCGTTATTGCACTGTAACCTGCCAGGCAATCACTTGCCGGAGGCTGGCTTGCCCCTCAATAAAATTGGGATGCACCCACGGCGTGGGGCAGAAGGTTTCGATCTCGACCGTGTGATCGCCGAGGGACAACTGACCGGGGTCTATTTGCAGCGAGAGTCCCATGGCCCCATCCAGGGGGCTTCCATCCAGACGCCACGCGTTTACGATGGGGGCATGCTCCTGTTCCTGCGGCGCGTGCAGCACGATGCTGAACTGCAACGGGGCATTGAGGGGGGAAATCAGAAGCGGCGCGTCTGGCGACGGCGTGGCGTTGGCTACGTTGCCTGAACGCTCAATGATTCGCGCCACCAAGTTTTCGCGGCAGACGCGGCAGAACAACGGCGTCTCTGGCTGCCCCGGTTCCACGTCGTCGTCGCTGCGCATTCGGCAACGAAGCTCGGGCCGATACGCGCCCTTGCGCCGATACTTGGCCCCCTCGAAGAGGCCGACCACTGAGGGAAAGGCCCCGGGCTCAGGCCATGCCAGCCGCCCATACAGCTTGCCATCCTGTGCGACGAAGTCGCCATCGGGCTCGCAGG
>JBIKMR010000395.1:0-2892 GCA_044359155.1 Candidatus Hydrogenedentales bacterium
TGGTGTGACGGGCGGTGTGTACAAGGCCCGGGAACGTATTCACCGCGTCATGCTGTTACGCGATTACTAGCGATTCCGACTTCATGGGGTCGAGTTGCAGACCCCAATCCGAACTGAGATGGCTTTTTGGGATTGGCCCATTGTCACCACCATTGTAGCACGTGTGTAGCCCAACCCGTAAGGGCCATGAGGACTTGACGTCATCCACACCTTCCTCCGGCTTATCACCGGCAGTTCTTCCAGAGTGCCCAACTGAATGATGGCAACTGAAAGTGTGGGTTGCGCTCGTTGCCGGACTTAACCGAACATCTCACGACACGAGCTGACGACAGCCATGCAGCACCTGTGCGAGGGGTCTCTTGCGAGAAAAGTCCGTCTCCGGACCGGTCCCCTCCATGTCAAGGGTTGGTAAGGTTCTGCGCGTTGCTTCGAATTAAACCACATGCTCCACCGCTTGTGCGGGCCCCCGTCAATTCCTTTGAGTTTTAACCTTGCGGCCGTACTCCCCAGGCGGAATGCTTACTCCGTTAGGTGGGTCACCGAACAGCATGCTGCCCGACGACTGGCATTCATCGTTTACGGCGTGGACTACCAGGGTATCTAATCCTGTTTGCTCCCCACGCTTTCGCACCTCAGCGTCAGTACCGGGCCAGTGAGCCGCCTTCGCCACTGGTGTTCCTCCGAATATCTACGAATTTCACCTCTACACTCGGAATTCCACTCACCTCTCCCGGACTCGAGACTGGGAGTTTCAAGGGCAGTTCCGGGGTTGAGCCCCGGGATTTCACCCCTGACTTTCCAGTCCGCCTACGTGCGCTTTACGCCCAGTAATTCCGAACAACGCTAGCCCCCTCCGTATTACCGCGGCTGCTGGCACGGAGTTAGCCGGGGCTTCTTCTTGGGGTACAGTCATTATCTTCCCCCACGAAAGAGCTTTACAACCCTAGGGCCTTCATCACTCACGCGGCATGGCTAGATCAGGGTTGCCCCCATTGTCTAAGATTCCCCACTGCTGCCTCCCGTAGGAGTCTGGGCCGTGTCTCAGTCCCAGTGTGGCTGATCATCCTCTCAAACCAGCTATGGATCGTCGGCTTGGTAGGCCTTTACCCCACCAACTACCTAATCCAACGCGGGCCGATCCCTTGGCGATAAATCTTTCCCCCGTAGGGCACATACGGTATTACTCCCAGTTTCCCGGGGCTATCCCGTACCAAAGGGCACGTTCCCACGCGTTACTCACCCGTCCGCCGCTACCCCCGAAAGGGCCGCTCGACTTGCATGTGTTAGGCCTGCCGCCAGCGTTCGTTCTGAGCCAGGATCAAACTCTCAAGTTGAAACGACCATAGGCCGTCTCCTTGACGATGGTCCTTGCACGTCGCGCCAGGATCCCTCCCAGCGCGCACCCGCCCCATGCCCTAAGGCACAAGGCGGCGAAGCTCCTCCACATCATCGGAACCAACTCGCGTCAGAACCTAGCAGAGCAGACATGCTTGAAACCAGCGTCGATACGCCAGAGCCAACCGCATGTCCCTTCAAGACATCCATCTTGTCAAACACAAAGACAAAAAAAGACGCAAACCACCCGATCTCTCGGGCGACCCACACCCCTCAGTCCCGCAACCCTCAGGCCACTTCCCCAGAACCTCTCAGCCCCGAAGCCCAGCCTCCCTACAAAACACTCCAATCATCCGCAAGCGAGAAATTTACATCCCTGTCACTTTTCCTCGCGCCAGCTCTGCCGCCGCCCCGCCACCGGGACGAGGCGCAGCGCCAGAAGCCCTGCCCCGACAGAGAAATAAGCCACAGACTCCACCGTCCAGACCTTGAACGACAGGAGGTGGTGGACACCGGCCAGCAGGACCGCCGGATAGACCAGACGGTGCAAGCGGCGCCATCGCAGCGCCCCGAGTCGACGCAGCGCCGAATCGTTCGACGTGGCAGCGAGCGGGATGAGCAGCATGAAGGCCACCATGCCAGCCACGATGTAGGGCCGACGCGTCAGATCGGCTGCGATCTCCGACCAGCGGAGTTGCAGATCGAGCATCATCCAAACGGCAACGTGCAGCGCGGCATGACCGAAAGCCAGGAGCCCCAGCGCGCGTCGGAAGCGGATGAGATTGACACCCCAGAACCGCAAGATCGGCGTTACGGCCAGCCCAGCAAGCAGGAATTGCAGCGCCGCGAGGCCCAGTGCATGCTCGATCCGCTTCACCGGGTCGGCACCGAGGCCTCTGGTTGCTGCCTCAACACCGAGCAGAAGGATGGGCAGGGATCCGAGCGCATAGACGGACCAGACCGGAACCCGACGGATCGCGCCGGCAATACGCGCTGCGCGCATCGCCTTCGGGCCCGGCTCGGCGGCCATCAGTAATGGACACGCAGATCCATGCCGGCATAGAGAGCGGCCACTTCGTCGGCATAACCGTTGAACATCACCGTGGGACGCCGCCGGGCAAAGAGCCCATCCCCGATGCGCCGCTCGCTCGACTGGCTCCAGCGCGGATGGTCGACCTCGGGGTTCACGTTGGAATAGAATCCGTATTCGCCGGGGTTCGCGACATTCCAGCTCGCATGCGGCTGTTCGGCCACGAGGCTGATCCGCACGATCGACTTGATAGACTTGAAGCCGTATTTCCACGGCACGACAAGGCGGATCGGCGCGCCGTTCTGGCGCGGCATCGCCTCGCCATAGAGCCCGGTCGCGAGGATGGTCAGCGGGTGCATCGCCTCATCGAGGCGCAACCCCTCGCGATAGGGCCATTCGAGCACGGGAGAGGAAAGCCCCGGCATCTGGTCGGGGCGATTGGCCGTCTCGAAGGCGACATAGCGCGCCCTCGCCTGCACGCCGACCTTGGCAAGCAACGTGCCCAGTTCGAACCCCATCCACGGCAC
>JBIKMR010000147.1:0-10550 GCA_044359155.1 Candidatus Hydrogenedentales bacterium
CCACGCCGCCCGTGCCGCTCTGGGATTCCTTCACCATCGCGGCCGCATCGCGGCGCATGGTCTCTTCAAGCACGCGTGCGCGCTCTGCCTTCTTCGGCTTCTTCTTCGCGCCTGCCTTCGCTCCGGCTGCACCCACGGTGGACCCGCGACGCTCTTGCGCACGTTGTTGCTGGCGTGCCAGTTCCTCTGGGGTCAATGGAATATCAGGCTGCTTTGGCGCAGCAGGACGACCACCGCCCGGCGCAGGACGACCCGCGCCCGGTGCATTGCGCACGCCAGGAGAAGCCGATGCATCACGCAGCGAAGTGCCGGTGCGGTCGTCGCGTCCAGCGCCCTCGCGGCGGCGTTTCATTTCCTCGGCGCGCCGAATAACCGCAGCCACCACGTCGGGGTCAGGCGTAGGCAAGGGGCGCGCGCCTTCCTTGCGAGCCTGCTCGCGGCGGCGTTCATCTTCACCCTGCTTGCGCTCGGCTTCTGCCAGCGAATGGGCGTGTTCTTTGGACTTGGTCTCGTCGCGGTGCGCGTCGGGATATGCGTCATCCGCAATGATTTCAGCGGCGTGCTTCTTTGCTTCCACCTTGGGCGGCGCAACTACTTCAACCACCGGGGCTGCCACCTCTTCCACCACCGCTTCCGGTTCCACCGCCTCGACAACCTCGGGGACAGCTTCAACGGTGACTTCTTCCACCTCCACCGGTGCGACCTCGGCGACGGCTTCCTCTACCACTTCAGCGGGCAGCGGCTCGTCTTCAATCACAATGGCGACCGGTGCCGGGGCTAGGGCTTCGTCCACCATCTCAGCCGTTGTGGGCTTCTTCTTGGTGGTCGCGGCTTTTTGCGCGGCTTTCTGCAATCGCTCGATGCGCTTGCGTTCTGCCTCGTTCTTCTTTTCGATGTCGGCAAGCAAGCGGGTAAGCTGCGACGGATCTTCGTCGACGTCCATCAGGATGTCGCATTGCGCATCCGTAATTTCCGACTCCACCCCGATCACGTCAAAACTCAGCATTTGCAAGGTTTTGACGGCTTGATCCGGCGTCATGTCAAGTCGGTCAGCCAAACTGGCTATCGTCTGCATCCACTAGCTCCTCTTGCTTACCCTGTATCAGCGGGCCGCAGGCGCGGCCTACACTTCCGGCGCTCCAAGATCATCGGCACCAACATGGGCCGGGTCCAGGCGGGGTGCGGTTTCCGCGCCAACTGCCGATTCTGTCTCGGGCGGGCCTGAGCCATCGCCCTCGATATCAATGTTCCATCCGATCAGCTTCGATGCAAGGCGCGCGTTCTGCCCGCGCTTGCCAATCGCCAGCGACAACTGGTCCTGAGGCACCACCACCTTGATCGAGTGGTTGTCCTTGTCAACGCGCATGGCAATGATGTCCGCTGGGTTGAGCGCGTTGGCACACAATTCCTCGGCGTTCTCGCTCCAGCGCACAATGTCGATCTTCTCGCCCGACAGCTCTTCCACCACTGAGCGTACGCGCGAGCCTTTCATGCCCACGCACGCACCCACCGGGTCCACGTTGCCGTCGTGCGAACGCACCGCTATCTTCGTGCGGCTGCCCGCCTCGCGGGCAATGCCCACAATCTCGACGGTGCCGTCGTAAATCTCGGGCACTTCCATCTCGAACAGGCCGCGCACCAGGTCTGCCGACGAGCGTGACAGCACCAGCTGCGCACCGCGCGACCCGCGGTCCACTTCATAGAGCAGCGCACGGATACGATCGCCCGGCTTGAAAGACTCGCGGGGCGACTGCTCGCGGTAGGGAACCAGCGCCTCGGCCCGGCCCACGGTAACAATAATGTTGCCGTTGGCATTCCGCTTCACCGTGCCGGTGATGATTTCACCCTCGCGGTGGTGGAACTCGTCGAATATCTTGTCGCGCTCTGCGTCGCGAATCTTCTGAATAATGACTTGCTTGGCAGTCTGCGCGGCAATACGGCCAAAGTCCTTCGGCTCGCTCGGCACCTTCAGGCGATTGCCCAGCACCACGTCCGGGTTCAGTTTCAGTGCGTCTTCCAGCGTAATGTCGTTGGCTTCGTCTTCGATAGCCTCGGTAACGGTACGAATCTCGAACACCTTGAACTGGAGCGTATCCGGGTCCACCTCCACCGTCACAATCGCGGCACGGTTCATGCTTTTGCGCGCCGCCGTTTCAATAGCGCTACGGATCGCCTCGATCAGGGTTTCCCGGTCGACACTCTTTTCTGCCTCGAGTTGTTGCAGTATCACGCGAAGATTCGTGTCCACGGCATTTCTCCTCAGGTCAAAGAACACATTCCAAATTGGCCCGCTTCAGGACGTCCAAAGGAACGCCCATCTGCCCGCCTTCTTCCAGCGAAATCTGGATAACGCCATCGGCTATGCCAACCAGCGTGCCCTTCATCCGCTTCTTACCCTCCACCGGCGCATACGTTTGTATGCGCACCTTCTCCCCCACGAACCGCTCAAAGTCCGCCACCTTGCGCACCGGGCGGTCTAGTCCCGGCGACGACACCTCCAGCATATAGGTGCTGCCAAACCACGACTCTCGCTCGTCCAGCAGCGGGTTAAGCAACCGCGCTGCAGCCGAGCAATCCTCGTGCATGATGCCGCCACCTTCCTTGTCGATATACAAGCGCAATACAGGCGACGATCCGATACCGCCCATCTCGACCTCGACCAGTTCATACCCGTTCGAGGCCAGCAGCGGTTCCAATTCGGACCATGCCAGTTGTATCAGCGCCCGGTTATCCAAGGCTACTCGCTTTTCCAAGCCAAACTCTGCGCCAGAATTGCAGCTCCGGCAGACTCCCGGCCCACAAAAAAAGCGGGCCAAGGCCCGCTTCTCAAGGAAGCCAGTCGTTCAAGCGAGCAGTATACCATGTAAACGCCGCCTGTTCAATCACCCTGTGCACAAGGGGAATTCCCCCCAGTCCCTCCCCAACCTCTGCCCGAATCCCCAGTTTCGTCAGTATTCAGTAATTTCAATCACGAACAGCGTTCAGTCCAAGCGCTCATCTTCCGTTCTTTATCCCACGAATCAAGAACTGAAAGCGCGCCACGGAGCAGCCTGGGCTGAAGCGAATCGAAACCCCAAGAAAAGCACTGCTTAGAGGCCAGCTCTTAAGGAGTGGCATTAAAGGTTTGCATACTCCAGTGTCTGTTGAGTATGATCAGCAGCCTTGCCCGGATGGCGGAATTGGCAGACGCGCTAGACTAAGGATCTAGTCCTGGAGACGGGGTGGAGGTTCAAGTCCTCTTCCGGGCACCATCTTGCAGATTGAGTGGCAGCTGACTTACCGAAGGCAGCTGCCATTTCTGTATCCACGCCAACGCAAACGGTATTTACTGATGCCCAATGAGAACACGCGCAACTTGTTGACCGACCCTCTCTGGCAGGAATCTGACCTGGGGGCACCCGTGCCGGATTCCCCCCACGCCACTTCGGTGGCCATGCCGCTGTGGCAGCATGTAGTTGGATACGAAGAGAAGCACCCCGAAGTTATCAGCCGCCTGCGCGCCGGGTATCCCCGCTTCGCGATTCACCCTTCGGTGCGTGCCCTGTGGACCGAGGCGGAAGCTACGCTGGCAGACACAGGCGATGGCGCCATCGTGCTGCCATCGCTGCATGCTGCGGAGCGCTGCGTTACCTTTCTCAAGGAAAAGTCCAGCGTTGGGGCGCGTCTTGTTCCCTATGGGAACGGCGGGCTTCATGCCGTTTTGTTTCCCGAGGCGGACCGAGCCACGACCCAGAAATTCTGGCAGCACTTTGGCGATGTATTGAGCAGCCGCCGGGCAGATGCAGAGATTGCCGGGCGCGGCGTGGAGACTGGCAAAGGCGAGCAGCACCGAGCCATTCTCCGGGAACGGATTGCGGGATTCGCAGGTGAAACTCCGCAGAATGTTTACCTCTATTCTTCCGGCATGGCTGCCATGGCTGCCGCACTTCGGACAGTGCGCGAACATTCGCCCGGCAAGAAGACCGTGCAGTTGGGCTTCCCGTATGTGGATGGCCTGAAGATGCAGACCGTCAGCGGGCCGGGAGCACATTTCTACCCGAAGGCCGATGACGAGGCCTATGCCGCAATTGAAGCCTTGGCCATGAACGAGGAGATTGCTGGGGTGTTCTGCGAAACCCCGGGCAACCCCCTTCTGGAAACCCCCGACCTACCCCGCCTTTCCGCTCTACTGCGCCCGTATGGCGTACCGCTGGTGGTAGACGACACGGTGGCCTCGTTCTTCAACGTGGACGTTTCCGCCTATGCCGACCTTATTGCCAGCAGCCTGACCAAGCTGGTGTCGGGTGTGGGCGACGTGATGGCGGGCAGCTTGATTGTTAGCAGGCAATCCCCCCTTGCTTACACGCTGCTCTCGTTGGTGGCATCTGACCATGAAGAGCTGCTATGGGAAGAAGACGCAGAAGTGCTGGAACGCAATTCCCGCAACTATCTGGAGCGTGCCGCGCAGATCAATGCCAACGTATTAGCCGTTGCCGCACATTTGCAGCAACACCCCAAGGTGGACCGCGTGTGGCACCCTTCTTGCCCCGGCAATGAACATTACGAATCCATCCGCCGCCCCGGCGGTGGATACGGCGGTTTGCTGTCAGTCTTATTGAAGGACCCCGAGCACACCAGCGAACCCTTCTACGACCGCCTACGCATTACCAAGGGCCCCAGCCTGGGCACCAACTTTTCCTTGGCCTGCCCCTACACTTTGCTCGCCCATTACGACGAACTGGACTGGGCGGAATCGCTGGGCATCTCCCGCTGGCTGGTTCGCTGCTCCATTGGGCTGGAACCAGCGGAAGATACCATCGCCCGGTTCGATGAAGCGCTGGGGTAGATTTGTGGTTTCGGAGCTACGGCTCAGGTAACCCCCTCACCCTAACCCTCTCCCCCTGCCAGGGGGAGAGGGGACCAGAAATAGCGCTAATTAAATTCCTCGTTGTGGCGGGGTTTCTGACCCCGCCATTCTTCCGACCGCAAGGTCTCCTCTTCGCCCCCATTCACGCTTGACGGATACCCGCCAATTTCTCTGGTTTCACTTGCTTAGGCAGCACTACTGCGTGCATACTGCGCGGTGGAATTTGGGTAAAGCGGAGTGCAGGGATGCAGCTGGCAACCACACGGTTTGGCGAGTTAACGGTTGAAGCCGACGCCATAATCACGTTTACCCAGCCGATTATCGGTTTTCAGGATTACCGCCGCTTCATCACGTTGCCCGGCCCGGAAGGAAGCAACCTCACCTGGCTTCAGTCCACCGAATCCGGCGAGCTGGCTTTCCTTCTCATGAACCCGCGCGATGTGCTGCCCGATTACAAGGTTGCTCTGGGCCAGCATGAAATGGCGGAACTTGCGGTTACCGACATGGCGTCGCTGGAAATATATTCCTTGCTCGTGGTGCCGGACGACCGACGCAAAATACGCACCAACCTGCGCGCACCTGTGTTAATCCATCGCGCCCAGCGCTTGGGCAAACAGGCCGTGCTGGACCGCAGCGAGTATCCGATACAATTCTTTCTAGCGGGGGCCCGCGCCGAAGCGCGGACTAGAGAGGAGGTCAGCAATGCTGGTGCTGACGCGTAAAGAAAACGAGAGCATCATGATCGGCGATGGCGTCGAGGTGAAGGTGCTGGACTTGAAAGAGAACCAGGTGAAGCTGGGCATTGTTGCACCGCGCTCTGTGGCGGTGCATCGCAAGGAAGTTTACCTGGCGATTCAGGAAGAGAACGCGCAGGCGGCGTCTGCCCCATCCGTGGATGGCATCGCCGGGCTGTTGACGTAACCGGGAGACGGCGCGCAATGGATGTGGTGATTGACGGACAGCCGGGGCTGGACACGGATGCAGAGGACACCATTCTGGAAGTGGTGGCTAAGGCGGACCTTGCCCTGCAATCGCAAGGGCGCGCCATGGTCGGGGTAACCGTCAACGGTTCTCCTGTATCCCCCGAGGCACTTGTCGAGCAGTTCGACGGCGTGCCCGCAACAGACGCCGCCATTGAGATCATTAGCCGTCCCGTGGGTGAAATGGTCATTGAGACACTGGAGGAGATGTCTGAATCCCTTTCCGAACTACCGATAGCCTGTCAAAGACTGGCCGCGGTGTTCCAAGGTGAACAACCTCATGAGGGCTTTGCCCCCTTCGAAGAACTAGCCACAATATGGAATGCCGTTAAGACGCGCCAAGCCATGGCAGCAGGCGCGCTTGGCGTGGACCTGACGGCCTTCGAGATTCGTGGGCAAGCGGTGTCCGAGCATGTGCGCGAACTGAACAGTTTCCTGGACGAGGCGGCCCAAGCCCTGCGTGATGGCGACACCGTGCTGCTTGCTGACCTGCTCGAATACGAGCTTTCCCCTCGCGCGGAACTGGAAGGCGAGATCGTCTCGCTGTTGAGGCGGCAGGCTGAAGCCTCCGCGCACTGACGCGATGCCCCTTCCGCGCATTCTCACGTTCAACTTTCACGAGCCCTACCTGTGCCTGATGGCCAAGACCGGGCTGCCGATGGATGTGGGCCTTTACACCGAAGAGCCGCTCGCCCGCGTGTGGCAAACCCGCTTCCGCCCCGTGCCCGGCAACCTGCGTTTCGTTGAAGAGGGCGACTGGCGCGGGCGCGCCATGTCCGGCTGGTACGACGTGATCATTGCGCAGAACGAAATGAACTCGCTCGACGTGGCGAAGAGCCCCAGCCCCAAGCTGCTGCTGTTTCACAACCGCCGCAACTATATGGAAACCACCGCCCATAGTTTCGAGGGCGATCCCGTCGAGGCCTATGGCCGGCTGCTGGAAATCCTGTGCCGCCGCTTTGACCCCGTGTATATCTCCGAGACCAAGCGCGACAGCTACGGCATACCGGGGCGCGTCATCTTCCCCGGCATCGACATGACCGAATACCACGGCTATACGGGCGAAGTGCAGAGCGTGCTGCGCGTGGGCAATAACATGCGCGCTCGCTCGAGCATGTTCGATGTGGATTTTCAAGAGGCCGTGTGCGAAGGCTTCGCCACCACGGTGCTGGGGGTGAATCCGCAGATACCCGGCGCGCGCGAATCCAATGACTTTGCCGATTACCGCGATGCCCTGCGCAAGCACCGCTGCATACTGCACGTATCGCGCGAAGGTTTCGAGGACGGCTACAACCTCGCCCTGCTCGAGGGCATGGCCACGGGTATGCCGGTGGTTTCGTTAGCGAATCCCACCTCCCCCATTCTGGATGGCGTGAATGGCTTCGCCTCGTATGACGTGGCCGAACTCCGCGAGCGCGTGGCCCAATTGATGGCGGACCCGGAACTGGCGCGGCGGCTGGGAGCCAAGGCGCGCGAGACCGTGGCCGAGCGCTTCCCCATGGAGCGCTTCATCCAAGGGTGGCGCGACGCGATATATGAGGCGGCGGACAGCCGTTTGACCCAACGCGCCGGGCAACCTATCGCGGCCACGGCGAACGCCAAGGTGCTCCTCCATTACATCAGCAATCCGCTGACCACCGGGCGCTGGGTGGAGCCAGCCCTGCGCGAACGCGCGCAGGTGGTCACCGCAGGGTTCCGCCTGCCCGAGGGGGTGTTGCACCATTGGGGATTCAGCGGCAGTCCCAAGTATGGCAAGCACGAAGTGGACCTGCCCTTCGACGCGCCCTACGCCGAGATGCTGGCCCAACTGCCGCCGCGCTTCAAGCCGAACACCTATCTCTACATCGACTCCGGGCAGGAGGAAATGCGCGCTGATATTGACGCGCTGCCCATCACCAAGGTGGCATGGCTGATCGACACGCACGTTTCACCCGAGATCAGGCTGGCGATTGCCCGGCATTTCGACCACGTGTTCCTGGCGCAGAAGGCGCAGGTGGAACCGTATCGGCAAGCTGGGTTGAAGAACGTACATTGGCTGCCTCTGGGCTGTTCGCCCGATCTGCACGCCGTGCCCATGCCGGGGCGCACCATAGACGTGGCCTACGTGGGCAGCTTCAACCCGGAAGAAGGCGGGCGGCGGCGCGATGTGCTGACGGCCGTGCAACGGCGCTTTCCAAACAGCTACATTGGCAAGGCATGGCCCGACGAGATGGCGTCGATTTACGCCCGCTCGAAGATCGTGGTAAACGCAGCCTTCCGCAACGACGTAAACATGCGCGTGTTCGAGGCGATGGCCTCGGGTGCGTTGTTGATTACCGACGAGGCCGAGGGCTTGTCCGACCTTTTCGAGGAAGGACGCCACCTGGTGGTGTACCGCAACGACGCGGAGTTGTGCGATCTTGTGCAACACTACCTCGACAACGAGGACGCGCGGGAGCGCATCGCCGCCGAGGGGCAACGCGAAGTGTTGGCATGCCACACCTATGGCTGCCGCGTGGACGAACTGCTGGCTTACCTGGAGAAGAACGTGCCCGACATGAGCAAGCCCGTGGTGGAGCATGAAGTAAAGCACGACACGTATTATCAGCACGTGCGCCGCGAACTTTTTCCCTTTGTGCCCATGAAGACCCGCCGCCTGCTGGATATCGGCTGCGGCGCGGGCGCCGTGGCCAGCACGCTCAAGCGCGAGCGCGGACTCGACTTTGTGGCGGGTGTCGAGATTGTCGAGGAAGCCTACCTGCGTGCAAAGGAAGTGCTCGACGCGGCCTACCTTGCAAACATCGAGGAGACCGATCTCCCCTTCGCCCCCGCCAGTTTCGACTGCATCATCTGCGCCGATGTGCTTGAACACCTGGTCGAGCCGGAAGTGGCGCTGGGCAAGCTGGGCGAACTGCTCACCGAGGAGGGCGTGGTCGTCATCAGCTTGCCTAATGCACGCTTCCACGATACGCTGGCAATGGTCAGCCAAGGGTACTGGACCTATGTGCCCGAAGGCATTATGGACTCGACCCACCTGCGCTGGTTTACGCGCAAGAACATTCCCGCCTTCGTGAAGGGGGCCGGGCTCGAGCTGCTGCATTACCAGCCCTTGAGTATTCTCGATTCTGATCGTCTGCCGATATCCGCCAGCCAGGAAGTACGCACCGGCAAGCTGACGCTGACAGGAGTGACGGAAGAAGATTACGAGGAGCTGCGCACCTACCAGCACTTGGTAGTTGTAGGAAAGCCCCACCCCGATCGTCTGGCCAAGGCGCGAGCAGCCATTGAGGCAGGCGAATACGAAGCCGCCTATGCCCATGCCGCCGATGCGCTCGGCGCAGACGACCGCGCTCGCGTGATGCTGATGGCGAAAGCACTGGGCAAGCTGGGCCGACTGCAAGACGCGGAGGCGCTGTATCGCACGGCCATCAAGCTAGAGCGCGACCCCGAGGCTTCCGCTGAATACGGCATCCTGCTGCTGGCCATGAACGACATTGCAGGCGCGCGCCCGCACCTGGAAAGGGCCGCGGCCGCGCTACCACATCCGCGCGCACGCGGGGCGCTGGGCCTCGTTTGCCTGAACAGTGGCGAGTACGCGCGCGCCTTTGATTTGCTTGCGGAAGCGGCGGACGCCAGCTTTGATCACGACTCGTTGATATCGCCCTTGGTCGCTGCAGCAGATGGCAGCGGCAGGCTCGAAGAGGCACTACCCATTATCGAGCGCTATTGCGAATTCTACCCCGCGAACCCAGCGCTGGGCTGCGCCTTGGCGGCCACCCTCATCGCACTTGAACGCCTGCCGGAAGCGAAGGACCGCCTCGAGACCATCCTGATGTTCCACCCCGACCACGCGGACGCACGCGCCCTACTGGACAGCCTGCTCCGCCACGGCGATGCCACATCATGATTCAGGCCGAGGCATGGGTAGACCCCGGCGGCGCACCGGATGCAGAATGCGAAACGCTGCCCACGCGTTCGGGCAAGCCCACGCTCCGTGTGAACGGCATGTTGCTGCACAGCAAATACGAGCCCGAACAGGAAGCAGCACGGCTGGTGGATTCCGCCGCACTGGAACCCGGCAAGCCCGTGGTGGTGATTGGCCTCGGCATGGGCTACCACGTGGCCGAGCTGATCAAGCGCGGCTTCGAGGTCTTCGTATTCGAGCCGCTCAACTCTGTTGCCCAGGCAGCCTTGGCCGAAGGCGCGGCGCGCATGGGCTTCTTGCTGCATGTGGGAGAGCCAGAACTTACAGACCTTACTCCCCTTCCCGCCAACTCGCAGTTCCTTATCCACGCCCCCACCGACCGCCTCACGCCCGGCTATGCGCAACAGGTCCAATGCCTCCTCGCCGCATCCACCCTTGTGGGCGAACGCCTGAACATCGCCATCGTCGGCCCCATGTATGGCGGGTCGCTGCCCATCGCGGGCTACCTCGAACGCGCCTTCAAGTCGCTCGGCCACAACACCCTGCTGGTCCAGAACGAGATCGGCTGGCCGCTTTACCAGGAGGTCACGCGCAGCATCGAGTCGCAACGCGCAAGCGGGCAACTGGGCAGCATGTTGACCCACTTCCTCAGCGAGTGGACCTTCGCCCGTGTGGCCGAGTTCGACCCCGAGGTCTGCATCGTGCTGGCGCAAGCTCCCGTGGGAGACAGCTTCCCCGAGCGCCTGCGACAGAAGGGCATCGTCACCGGGTTCTGGTATGTCGAGAACTGGCGGCACATGCCCTATTGGAAAGACATCGC
>JBIKMR010000148.1:0-10549 GCA_044359155.1 Candidatus Hydrogenedentales bacterium
AGGCTCGTTCCGGTCAGCCCGAACTCAAGCTCCACCTCGCCGCTGTCGTCATCGCCTTCGTCGTCGCCCTCATCATCGCCTTCGTCATCATTACCTTCATCGTCCCCTTCGTCTTCACCCTCGTCGTCATTTCCGTTATCGTCGCCTTCGTCTTCACCCTCGTTGCTGCCATTGTCATCACCTTCATCATCGCCTTCGTCGTCGCCCTCGTTGTTTCCATTGTCATCGCCTTCATCATCGCCTTCACTCGAACTGCCATTGTCGTCGCCTTCGTCATCGCCTTCGGTTGAACCACCATTGTCGTCTTGGCCCTCGTCGTCATCGTCGATGACCACATTGCCGCTTGCAGCGATGATATCGCCGGTCGATGCGTCGGAAACGATGACCTGAGAGTTAGCCGTCAGCACGGGAACAGGACCATTTTCGGATTCGAGTTCCACGTTGGCCTGGCCAAGCGAAACTGCCGCCGTGCCCAGTGATATGCCGTCAACCACAAACTCGACCGAGTCCGTGTTTCTCAGGTCCTCGACCTCGATTTCCAGCTTCTGCTGGTCCGGGCGCACGCGGTAGCTTGCGCTGCCGTTTGCGAAGGGTTCGGCCTCGGTGCCGCCAATGGAGACGGTGACCACGGTTTCAGCGTCCTTGGCGTAAGAAACGCCCGTAAAGGCACCCGCTGCCAATAGCAGCGCCAGCGCCTTTGCAATCACTCGATTTCTACCAGGGTTAATGTTCATGTGCTCGCACCTCATTTTCTGTTCCATTGTCGGACGGGCCACCTTGACCCTGTAATGCATAGGACGGAGGAAGTGGGTCAGCGCTTACATGCATTGAATAAATGGAAAAAGCGCGGCCTGCCAAAGTTGGCTGCCGCGCTAAACCCTTTGGGCCTATAGACTTGGCACTTACGCCCCCTCGATATCCTCGATCACAATAGAGAACCGGGCCGCCAGTGCATCCCCGGATTCCAACTCCACCGTGTAGCGCCCTGGGGTGAGCTGCCAGAAGTTGTGCTCACCACTTTCTGCCAGGGGCTGGGCTTCAATCAGGCATTCTTCCATGCGCAAGGCCAGCCGCGCATTGGACAGGGCGTCAGCCTCGCGCGAAAAACGAACGGCAAGGGACACGGTTCGCTCATCTTGCATGACCATCGTGTAGTGGGCGGTGACGCCGCCATCCGTAGCAGACCAACTCTTGGCGGCAGGTGCATCGCCTTCCGGCCCCATTACGGGCACCGGCTGGAGAGCGTGCTCGGTGAATCCCTGGAAGGGTTGCGACAACAACCGCAGCCCGCGCTGGGCCATGCCTATGACGACTTCCGGCCAGCGCGCTTCTGGAGCGATCTCGCTGCACAAGTGCGCCAGTTCCACCGCGTCGTGCAGGCACGCGCCACACACGGCCAAATGGCGCTCGGCTTCTGTTGCCTGATGCACGGGAAGCACGCCATCCACGAATTCTGCAAGGGTGTTCTCGTCCAGGCAAGTGATGCCGTCGTCGTGACGCATAGTGCGCAAGCGGCCACGCAGCGTTTCAAAATCCTGCGCCCGCTTAAGCAGCTCCGCGCGCTGCTCCAAGGGAATGCCTGCGGCTGCCAGCCGGGATTCGCGTGCGCCGGGTTCGGTTTCCGAAAGCTGCACCACCAGATCCAGCAGCCGCTTGTCAGAAAATATGCTTGCCATGTTCATGTGTTCACACCTGCGGCGCAGATTCCGCCCCGTTCCAGCAAAGCACGCATACGCTCCATCGCGCGAGAGCTTTCCACCGACACCGTACCGACGGGCCGGTTGAGCAAGTGTGCAATGTCGCGCAGGGACTTGCCCTGTATCCGCAGGCGCATAATGATGGCCTGCCGTTCAGGCAATGCCTCGATGGCAGCGTGGAGCGCCGCGTGCCGGATTTCCGTTTCTTCGTCCATTTCATGGGAATCGCCATCGGTGGCAAGGTCCATACGCTCGTCCAGGGGCAGCGTGGGAAGGGAGCGCTTCTGCGTGTCCACCCAGTCGAGCACCAGATTGCGCGTCACCTGAACCAGATAGGTCGAAAACCGCGCCCGACCCTGCCATGCCCGCAACCTGCGGCAGCGGTCTTCCAGCAGTTTCTGGTACACAGTCGATTCCAAATCATCCACTCCTGTTTCGTCCATCGAACTGGTGCGCGCCACGGTCGCCCTGATTAGCTTCCGGTAGCGGTCCCTGAATGCAAGCCAGGCATCGGGTTCTCCCGCGATGCAGGCGTCAATCAGTTCCTGTTCGGTCTCATGCACAGTGGACGTTCCGATTTCCGTTTTGCTTACACATTAGCCGCGCAGCCGCCAATGCGGGTTGCCATAGAGCACGTATCCCAAGGGCACATGCAACGGCGCGTGCAGGCTTTCCCGCAAGTGCCGACGTGCCAGCAGCATGGCGCTGCCCGATGCGGCCCCGCCCAGCAACCCATTCAAATAGACGGCGCCGAAGGTGGCTCCGCTTACAGCAGGCACCGGCCAGAGCGTGCCAACATATTGCTCCACGCCGGAGAGCAGCAGCGCCGCCGCCGTGCCCGCCTCTTCTGGGGCAATCGTAAAGCCTTTGCCTGTAAGGGTTTCGCGCGCGGATTCGCAGGCGCTGGCCACCACGAGCCGGGGCACGGTGGGCAAGGTGCGCAACCGGTCGGCGCGTAACAGCCCATCCGCCAGTTGCCAGCCGCTGTTCTCCGGTTGGCTTGCGTCATGCACCGCGTGGCCCAGGTAAATCGCCACGTCTGCATGTTCCAGCCTAGACAAGACGTGGTGCGCCGTGGCGCGCGGCCCGGCCAGAAAGGTTGCCTGTTCGAGGCCGAAGTCTCGCGTGATGCGGTGGAACAGGTGCTCGCCTTCTTCTTGCGCATCCGGCAGATCGCCCGTGGGATTGGCCACAATGAGAATGCGATGTTCCCCCGTTATCGGCGGATGCACCCGCGCCGAGGAATGCTCCAAGACAATCTGACGTGCCACGGGCCGTGCCAGCCCTAGATGGAACTCCCCGGCATACAGCAGTTCCCAAGGGATGCCCAGTAATTGGGGCGACAACATGAGCGATAGGGGGCGGGCCGTGGAAGCGGCTAGCCGCTGTGCAATTGCGGCGGGCAGCAGCATCGCCGTAAGCCTGCGCGCGCTGTCCGCGATTGCCTCGTCTTGCCTGCCACCCGTGGCGTGGCAGGTGTGAATTTGGCCAAGAATCTCGCGGCAGCACTCTTCCACTTCGGCGCGGGGATAGGGGTGGCGCATGCGCTCGGCAATGGCGGCCCCGGAAATGTACTCGTATTCCAGCGCGTCTTCCTGCACCAGCACGCGCATCGTTTCCTGCAGTTGGTCCTCGTCCGAGGTAGCGGGCGCAAGGGAAATCCGGGCGCTGCCTGCGGTGAAGGAATCATTTAAATGCAGCGGGCGGGGCTCCATTTCCAGTGCGCCCTGAAAGAAGGTGCCGTTCTTGCTGCCCAGGTCGCGCAGCACCCACCGGCCTGCTTCCCATGTGAGCGAGGCATGTCGCCGCGACACGGTCACGTCGTCGGGCAGGGCGAGGTCGCAGTCTGCATCGCGGCCAATAGTCGCTTGCCGGGTGAACACGGTGGCGGTCACGCCGGCACATGGACCACTTTGCACCGTCAGGACGATCCCCACTGGCTTCGCGGGTTCTGTCATAATGAAACGCCCATTCGTGCCCTCGGTAAGCGCATTGCTCCGGCGATGTAAGCATTCCCCGCAGTGCCCCGTCTTATGGGTCGACAAGTGCGAGAAACCGATCCACATGCCCCCTTGGGGCTGGAGGCCACCAGAGTATAGCACTCCATGACGGACAGTAATTCCCATAACGAGGCCCGCAATCCCGAGGCCACTCGCACTTTTGACCAGCTTTCCGTGCAGCACGACCCGCTGCTGGGGCAGGTGGCGGGCAACTATCACCTGCTGGCGCGGGCAGGGCAGGGCGCATTTGGCACGGTCTACCGTGCGCGCGACATCCGGCTGGACCGCACGGTAGCGGTCAAGTTCCTCAGCGGCACGCCCACTGCCGAATCGCGCAGGCGCTTCGAGCAGGAAGCGCGGGCGCTCGCGCGGCTGGGGCGGCATCCCGGCGTGGTGGACATCCACGCGTGGGGCGAGCATGAGGGCCAGTGCTATCTCGCCCTCGAGTACCTGCCGGAGAGCGCGGGCTCATTGCTGGCGCGTCGGCCCGGGGGTCTACCCGCCGAACAGGCTCGCTCGATCGTCATACAATGCGCAGAGGCGCTGCAAGAAGCCCATGCCAATGGCGTTGTGCATGGCGATATCAAACCGTCAAATATTCTGTTGGACGAGCACGGTGCGGCCAAGCTGTGCGACTTTGGGCTGGCCAGCCTTACTGCAGGCACGCCGCTGCAAGGCGGCTCTCCCGCGTATCTGGCCCCAGAGTGCACCTATGGCGCAGCGCCCACGCCGCAGTCCGACATATACGCGCTCGGCGCAACCCTTCAGTCCCTGCTCACGGGTCAGCCCAATACTCCGGCGGCAACGGCAAACGTGCCCGCGCAACTGCGCGATGCGATTGCCAAGGCAATGGCGCAGGATCCGGCGTTGCGGTATCCCTCTGCCAAAGACTTTGCGAAAGCGCTACGGATTCAAGGCGCACCCCCTGTAAACCGGCGGCGGGGCCTGCGCGCTGCACTTACGGTTGCCGTGCTGGCTGTGGCTGGCGTGGGCTTTCTCATGCTGGAAGGTTTGGTCCAACCCGGCGGTGGCGGAACGGTGGCGCTGGCCGATGCGCGCATTAGCCTGAACCGGGGCGAGTATCAAGTTGCCCGCACGCGCTTTGAGGAATACTTATCCAGCCAGCCGGAGGACCCCGAGGCGCGGTATGGCTTGGCCTATGCGCTGCTTCTAGAGGGAGACCACACCCGCGCCCAAGAAGAATTCGCGCAGCTGGGCGAGACGGCCATGCGCGAGGAAGGCAAGGCGGCGGTGGCCTACATGGCCAACGGCGAGGCCGCGCGCCCCGCGCTGGAACATGCCGCAGACGAGTCGCCGGGTGGCTATGCCGCCGTGCTGCTTTCAATGCTGGACATGATGGCCGGAAACTTTGACCAGGCCAGGCAGCGGCTGGACGGAATACACGAGGACGAGCTGCGCTTCGACTGGCAGCGCCGTCAATACCTGCAAACCTTGGGACAGCTCTACTACAAGTCCGGCGACTACACCGCCGCGCAAGCCGTGTTTGATCGGCTGGAGCAATCTGCCGATGGTGCGCCCCCAGCCTTTGCGGAAGACTACGCCGACCTGTCGCGCGCACGGTTGGAAAGCGCCACCCGCGCGGACACCGGCGAGAAGCTGGCGCGGCTGAAGGAATTGATGAAGGAAGCACCAGCGCAGGCGGGCGGTGATGCATGGACCAGCCGCGCCTTGCGCATCTGGATAGCGCCGGTGGATGCTCACCAAGGTCTCATCGCACAGGAGAGCGGCTTGGCGGATGTGCTGCCGTGGCGCCTGTCGCGTGCCTTGCTTAGCGGCACGAAGCCCGCCATCACTCCCGTGGAACGTGGCGCAGAGGCGGACATTCTTGCGGAACAGGAACTGTCCGCCACGTTGAGCAACCCCGATGATGCCGTGCGGCTGGGGCGCGTGCTCGGCGCGCGCTTGCTGCTGCTGTCTAAAGTAACGCGCCTCTTCGGCAAGGAACTGATGCACGTTTCCGTGGTCGATACGGAGACCACGCTGCTCGCCCCGGTGGGTGAATATGAAATCCGCCGAGATTTGGACCCCGATGCGTGGCTTGGCCAGATAATGAAAGACCTGACGCAGGCGGTGGCGAAGGCCTACCCGTTGCGCGGCAAGGTGACGACTTCGCCCAATGGCCCGGTGCTCAACATAGGTACAGACGCCGGAGTCGAGACGGGCATAGTGTTCCGCATGGCGGAAGGCGCGGGTGAGGCGCTTGTCTCCAATGTATCGACTACGGAGAGCACCATCGAGTTGCGCAACGCGGAAGCCAGTGCGATACCGGCAGAGGGCTGGCGCGTCGAACAGGTGCAGGAATCTCCTCATGCGCAATAACCTTTGCCTCCATGTAGCTCCGGCATCCTGCCGGAGATTGATTCCCCTTCTTCCTCTCTTGCTTCTCGCAGGCTGCGCCACCGTGCCGGGGCGTGGCCCCGATACGCTAGAGCGCGATGGCCAGGAATATGGCGCGGTCGAAGGCACCTTTCGTGGGCGCTGGTGGAATTACTACGAGCGGGGCCGTTCGTTTCTGGATGGCGGATTTGTGGACGAAGCCACCGCTGACATGAACACGGCCCTCGCTTTCCGAGCGGTAGATCAACGCTGGGCGCGCACCTACGGCCTGCATTTCATCCCGGAATATTTTCCCAATCGCGAGCTGGGCATCGCGCTGTTTCAGCAGGGACAACTCGACGAGGCCGCGCAGCGGCTGGAAACCAGCCTGTCGCAGGAACGTTCCGCGCTGGCCGAGCATTACCTGAACCAAGTGCGCGCCGCGCAGGTAGCCCAGGCTGGTGGCGACACCACGCCCCCGGTCATTACGGCAGAGGTGTCGCCGCAACAGGGCGATGCGCCTGGGTTTGGCGGCACGGTGCAGGTGGCCCTATCGGACAATACCTATGTCGCCACTCTGACCATCAACGGCGAGCCCCATCCCCTTGGCACGGCCCAGTCGCAGTTCAATATTTCGACCCCTATCAGTCTGGCGGATAACGCAAATGCAGTGATCATTACCGCCGTGGACATCGCGGGCAACAGAGCGGAGATCACGCTCGATGTGCCGCGTGATCACGACGGACCCGCCATCAGCTTCGATGCTCCCGCAACCCCCGGCCTGGTATCCGGCATGGCCAACGACGCCACGGGCATCCGCGAGATACGCATCGGTGATTCCCCCGTGGCGCTGGAAACCCTGCCGGGCGGCGGCGTGCGGTTCAGCGCCCCAGTATCGGATGCTGCCCTGCGATTCTCTGCAACAGATACCTTGGGCAATGCAACGGAAGGGGCGCTGCCCCTTGCTTCCCCGGCACAACGCACCGCCGCCGTGCTACGCCAGCGTGTGCAGTTGGCGGGCGATGTTGAACCTGCATGGATCTTGCATGCGTTAACTCTCGCGCAGACCACGCCGCAGGATGCCAACGGCATTCGCTTTGAAAACCTGATGGAGGGCCAGCGTTACCTGATGGAAGAGATCGTTGTTTCCATCGAGGCGCAAGACCCGGATGGCATTGCCTCGATCCAACTGGATGGCGCGCCGATGGACGGGCTGGTGCCCAATGCGCAATCGCTGCGGGTGAGTAGGCGCATACGGTTGGCGGATTTCGGCGTGCGCCGCGTTGTGGCCACGCTGACCGACGCCACTGGCGCGACGAGCGAGACCGCCGTAACCATTGAGCGCGAGGCGACGAGCATCGAAGAGATTGGCGAACACCTGCGCGTGGCGCTGCTGGGCAACCTGTGGGAAGGCGCGGGACCGAAGCTGGAAAACGAGACCGCCTTTGTGGCCGAGGAACTGTCGCGCGCGATCTTTGATCGCAAGCGTTTCGACATCGTATCCCGCGATGCGTTGCCGCGCGTGCTTGAGGAGCAGGAGTTGCGCACGGTGCTCGGCTCGCGCGACCTTGCCCCCGCGCTGCGCCAGATTGTGCCCGCCGATGTGCTGGCCGTGGGCAAGGTGCGGCGTACGGGCGACACCATGGAAATCGTGCTGCAAGCCGTGAGTTCGGAGACCTCGAACATCCTGGCCTATGCCGACGTGGCGGGGCCGGTGGACAATTTGGATGACCTGCGCGCATTGGCGCGCGACTTGGCCCTGCGCTTCGAGCAGGAGTTCCCCCGCGCCACCGGCACCGTGGTGAATGCACCCGCGAGCGACCGCTGCTTTACCACACTGGCCGAGGCCGACCGCGTGCGCCCGCAGTTGCCGTGCATCGTGTATCGCTATGGCGAGCCCGTGGTGCATCCGCAGACCGGCGCGGTGCTGGGACGCCCCACCGAGATCATCGCGCGCGGGCAGTTGGCAGAAGTTCAGGCGCAAATGTCGCGCATCACACTGGGCACGCCCGAAGGCGGCAATGCCGTACAGGTGGACGACCATGTCGCCATGCGCTAGATTCCAGATTGCAGCAATCGCCTGCCTTGTTGCGGGCGCGAGCTTTGCACAAGGCGGGCCGCTCGGCGCGGACCGTGCCGTGCCGCCCACGCCTACCCCCGTAGGTTCCGGCGCCCGCGCGGCGGGCATGGCCAATGCCTTTGTGGCCATAGCAGACGATGCCACCGCCGCATCGTGGAATCCCGCCGGGCTGGTGCAACTCGAGCGCCCCGAGTTCTCCATCGTCGCGGACTATCTTTCCACGCGGGATGACTTTACCTCGACCACGCAGCCGGAGCTGAATGGCACGCATTCCTTTGATGATGCCTCGCTGAATTTCCTGAGCTTCGTGTATCCCATTCCGCGCCCAGTGCTGGGGCGCAACGTGGTGCTTTCACTCAGCTATCAAAAGCGTTATGACTTCACGCGCCAGTTCGATGGCCAGGTCGTATCGGCACAAGCCGCACCGGGCGGGCTCATCCTCGGGCAGGACACCCGCCTCGACTTTGAACAGTCCGGCGGTCTTGGCGCGCTGTCTCCAAGCGTTGCCTTCGAGCTGACCAACACCCTATCCCTGGGCGTGTCGCTCAACCTCTGGCGCAGCGCCCTAATCGGGCAAGACGGCTGGGAACAGACTACCCGCGTAAATTCTCTCTTCACCGCCGGGCCCTCGCTCTCCCTGTCGCGTGGATTTTCCCGCGAGAAATACGACGACATTCGCGGCGAGAGCGTAACGCTGGGCGCGCTGTGGCAGGCAGCTCCCCGCTGGACACTGGGCCTGCGCTACGACTCCGCGCTCAAGGCCAAGGCGCATTACGAATCTACCGACTCCGACTTGCGGCTGGTGCCTAACATTGCCCGTCCTATTGTCACCAACATCAGCAACATGGACGAAACCCGCCGCTTGCGATTCCCCGCCACCCTCTCGCTCGGCGCGGCTTACCGTCGCAACGACCGGCTCACGCTGTCGGCAGATGTCAGCCGAACAAACTGGAACGACGTTTATGTGCAAACCGGTGCAGGTAAGCGCTTCTCCCTCATCGACGGCGCAGACCTCGGCAATCCCCTGCGGCGAACCAAGCTGGATCCGGCCTATGCCGTGCGGCTGGGCGCGGAATACGCCTTCATTCCCAAACAGCGCGGCGAGACGCTCAACCTGCTGTGGACCCTGCGTGGCGGCGTGTTCATGGAACAGGAGCCCGCTTCGGGCCGGAACACGCGCAACTTGCTTTCGCCGGGCAACGGCAAGCCCGACGACTTCTACGGAGCCACTGTGGGACTCGGGCTGCTGGTGCGCCAGCGCATCAACATCGATGCGGCCTATCAATACCGCTTTGGCAACGGCGTAAACGGAGACCTGAACCCCGGCGTGGCGGGATTCCACGCAGACGAGGACAGCCACCGCTTTGTGCTGTCTACCGTTATTTATTTCTGACCGCCCGCGCTGGGCGAATAGATGGTAGAATTTTGAGACTGATTCCATTAAAACGGGAAATGCTAAGGAACCAATGATCGACAGGCTCTCACACTTCGCCCTGCTTTCCGCCTGCGGAATCGTGCTGCTTTATTGCGGCAGCGCGGCGGCGAGGGACTTTGTCGTGGACTCTGGCGCATGCCCCAAAGATGCGGGCGATGGCGAAATAATCTATTGCACCATACAGGCGGCAATTGATGCGGCCTTCCTCGATGGCTCCACCGATGTGGTGGTGATGCCGGGGGTATACCGGGAATCGATCCTCTTGCGGGAGGAGATTAACGTGCAGGGCGAAGGTGACGGGGTCATCATTGAATACCCTGGCGCGGCAGGCGGAACCTTTGTTACCGCTGCCGATGAATCGGGCTTGGGGAATCTCACCCTGCGCGTGCCTGCCGGTGCCGCTCCCAACGTCACCATGATCCTCATCTCCGGCGTCGAAGACGTGGAGCTGGAAGACATCATCATTGATGGCGGCATGAACCGGAACACCGTGGGTGTCTACGTGCGCAACCAGATGGCGGAAACGTCGCGGATGCGCAACTCAGAACTGCGCCAGCTCGAGGTGGGCGTGCTCGCGGAGGACACCTTCTTTCGCATCACCCGCTGCTTATTCGAGGACATCCTGCGGGATGGCATCTTCGTTCGCCCGCCCACCGTGAAGGGTGAGGTTGAGGAAGACTTCGACGCGCCTGATGTGGGCGACGAAGACGACCTTGAGCTCAGCGGCTTCAACCGTTTCCGCAACATCGGCGGCTTCGACGACGGCTTGGGCAACATCATCAACGAGGGCGATTCGTTCTACATTCGCAACACGACGAGCGAACCGCTCTTTGCCCAGCTAAACGACTGGGGAATCTATGACGCTGTGGAGATTGCCACGCGCATGTCTTCTGCGGAACCCGGTGCCAAGTCGCGGACCAAGGGAATCGACCCCGTGGTGTTCGAGCCTTACCATGGCAAAAGCATTTTCCCCGGCAGCATCTTCACCCGCATACGGGAT
>JBIKMR010000149.1:0-10525 GCA_044359155.1 Candidatus Hydrogenedentales bacterium
CCCGCTCCGTTCCCGACCCCGCCCCAACCACCGATACCCCCGCAGCTCCTCCTCAATATACTCCGCCTGAAACGCCAAACACTCCTGCACCCCAACCACATCAGGATCCTGCGCCTTTATCGTCTCCACCAGCAACTCGCGCCTATTCGGCCAAGCGTTCTCCCCATCCGCCGCCGTCCCATACCGCACATTGAACGACATCACCGTCAACGCCAACGGCTCCTCCACCACCGGTGCCGCCTCCGCCCCCAAACACAACAAAGCCAACGCTGCCTGAATAAACACAACAAAGCCCTCCCAGCCAAACCAACACCATACCCCCCCGCAAGCGGATAGGGCAACTGAAGCCTTTCACCTGTCATCCAGTCGACACCTTAGCTTATTTCGCACTGGATAATTCCGGCGTGCTATGCTTTACCGCGAGCAGGCGAAAAGCTGTTTGAGGGAACAAGCTTCAGGGCATTTCGGCGGCAGGCTGGGTTTTGCCGCCGGGTTTTCGTTTTTGCTCGGGTGGCATTTCAATTGGAACGTGGTAACCCGCTTTTTTGCGGGTTGCGTTGCTTACGGAAAGAGGGGTGGGCATGACCGAACTGCTGCTTCAATATGGAATTCTGGCGTCGATTGGCCTCGGGGGGTTGTCCGTGGTGGCGGCCCTGTTGATGGCGCTATCGGTGCGGGCTGCTGATGCGGGCAATGACTTGATGAAGGAAATTGCCTTGGCAATCGAGGAGGGGGCAAAGGCCTACCTGCGCCGCCAGATTGCCACTATCACGGTGATTGCCGTGTTGATCACGATTCTCATTGTGATCTTCAAGGACAACTGGACGGCAATTGGCTTTGTCATTGGCGCGGTGTGTTCGCTGGCTGCGGGCTATATCGGTATGCGCGTGGCGGTAGTGGCGAATGTACGCACCACGCAGGCGGCCCGACAGGGCACCAAGCAGGCACTGCGCATCGCCTTCAATGGCGGCGCGGTCACGGGCCTGCTGGTTATCGGCTTGGCCCTGTTGTCCGTGGGTGTGTTTTACCTTGTTGCCCGGGCAATGGCCCCGGAACTGGCGGTTCCCGCACTGGTGGGCCTGGCGCTGGGCAGCAGCCTTATCAGCGTGTTCGCCCGCTTGGGCGGCGGCATCTACACCAAGGCAGCCGACGTGGGCGCGGACCTGGTGGGCAAGATTGAGCAGGGTCTGGATGAAGACGATCCGCGCAACCCGGCAACCATTGCGGACAATGTGGGCGACAACGTGGGCGATTGCGCGGGCATGGCGGCAGACGTGTTTGAAACCTACGCCGTCAGCCTAATCGGTGCAGTGCTGTTGGCCACGATAACGTTGGCGGGCCTGCCTGCTGCGGTGATCTATCCCTTCCTGCTGGGTGGTGTATCCGTGATTGGGGCTTTCCTCGGAATAGCCTTTGTCCACTATGCCCCGATGAAGCCCGCGCGCGTATTGATGGGCAGCGTGGTGGTTTCCGCCATAGTGTCCGCCGTGCTTTACCTGCCCATCACCATGATGCTCTTCTCGGATATCGGCCAGTTCCTTCCTGGCAAAGACTGGACCAGCATCTATTGGGCCTCGATGGTGGGTCTTGTAATGACTGCCGTGGTGGTTCTCATCACCAATTATTACACCTCGACCAGCTATAAGCCGGTGCGCCGTATTGCGGAAGCCAGTGAAACCGGCCATGCCACCAACATCATCACCGGCCTGTCGGTGGGTATGCACGCCACCGCGCTGCCGGTGGGCTTCATCGGCATTGCCATCCTGCTGGCCTATGGCTTCGCGGGGCTGTTTGGCGTGGCCGTGGCAGTCATGAGCATGTTGAGCCTGGCGGGTATCGTTATCTCGCTCGATGCCTTCGGCCCGATTACCGACAACGCCGGCGGCATCGCAGTGATGGCGAACCTGGACAAGAACGTGCGCCACGTGACCGACGAACTGGACGCCGTGGGCAACACCATGAAGGCCGTGACCAAGGGTTATGCCATTGCATCGGCGGGCCTTGCGGCGCTTGTACTTTTCGGTTCCTATGTGGAAGAGCTTCGTATCCACATGCCTGAGAGTTTCTTGGATTCGCTGGAATTCTCCCTGAAAGAGCCGCGCGTTATCGTGGGCCTTTTCCTGGGCGGCCTGCTGCCCTTCATCTTCACGGCACACAGCCTTGATGCAGTGGGCGCTACTGCCCAGGCAGTGGTGCGCGAAGTACGCCGCCAACTGAAGGCCCATCCAGGAATCTTGCTGGGCACCGAGAAGCCGGAATATGGCAAGTGCGTAGACATCGTGACGGCGGCTGCGCTCAAGGAAATGATCTTCCCCGCGCTGCTTCCCATTATCTTCGTGCTAGGCGTATCTGTAATCCCGCAGCTGGGCCCGGTGGTCCTTGGCGGTATGCTGGTGGGCACCATTGTCACGGGGTTGTTTGTGGCCATTGCCATGACCACCAGCGGCGGCGCATGGGACAACGCCAAGAAGTACATTGAAGAAGGCAACTACGGCGGCAAGGGCTCGCCTGCACATGCGGCTGCCGTCACCGGTGATACCGTGGGCGATCCCTATAAAGACACCGCTGGCCCCGCTATCAACCCGATGATCAAGGTGGTGAATATCGTGGCAATCATGGCTATTCCCATCTTTGAGAACTGGTGGGCCAGCCACTAGGAATCGCGCTGGGGCTTGCCCCAGTGCCAATCCTCAACCAATAAAAACTCCCCTTGCTGCCGAGCAGCAAGGGGAGTTTTTCATTTTGTGATCGAGGTGCGGGGTTAATCCCCGTAAAAATATCTGGCCAACAATGGCGGACAACCTTCGCAGCCGCGTTCCACATCCTGCGATTCTACGGGAACAGAGCGGGGGAGATCGGGATCGGCGACTATCTTTGAGAAAAAGCCCTCAAAGATTGTACCGAGCCAAAAGTTTCTCTTTCCCTCAACCATGCCACAGGTGTAAATCTGGCCGCGCGGATTTACAAACAGCATGGTTTGTGGCATATCGCAGGGTTGCGATGGGTGGTCTGACGCGGGCTGGGCCACGCGCACGCGAATACCCTCCTGCTCCAGACGGGCCAGGGATTCAACCGTGCTTTCGCTCACAAATAGGCGCAAACGCTCCAGATCCAGCAGCTTCATCTGGGCGAGCATTTCATCAGAGACTTCATTGGAAAAGATGTGGATACCCACAATCATACCATGCGCGTCTTGCGCCCAGCGGACGATCTCCCACACATCCGGGAACTCGGCCAAGTCCACTTGCGCGCTCAGCACCATGCGCTCTGCGCCGAGGGTGGCGGCTTCGTCTACCACGTTGAGCCACTGCTCGAGCGTGGGGGGCACGTTGCCAGTTTCATCGGGGCAGCCCATGCCGTGCTTGGAGACATAAAGCCAAAGATACTTAACCGTACGAGGGCTTTCGGAATCGGAGACGCAGCTCAACGATTTGCCGATCTTCCGGACCAAATCAAAGGGGTCCGGACTCGTAAGGCGTTCTACTTCTTCTTGTTCTGGCTGGCTCACTACCGCTCCCTTAGACCTTCCCCAGTCGTGGGGCCATACGCTACCATGCTCTAACTGATTCTTCAACACAGCCTTGCCGGGGGTAAGAATCTCGTTCAGCTCGTTAAACACCACGGCGCGCCACAAAATTCTCGCGTCAAACCCGAGTGCGCACCAGACTCCCATTGCCAAGCCCGATGGTGCGGGGTATAATGCCCACGGTGCTTGCACCCAATCCCGCTGTTCCGGCTGGCAATAGACGCGGGTGTTCCTTTAAGTACTGTGATTCGGGAGTCCGAAGCATTCGTGCAGCCTACGGCATGCCTCCTTAGAGTGGACGTCGGATGACTGCCGTGCGGACACCCCCTTAGTGATAACAAGGTTCACTTACGCAGTCCCTACGCCATGCCGGAACGGCGGGTTTTGTATTGAGCGAAATAAACAATTGACAAGCGAACGAGGACTGCGTAAACTGTTGTTGGAAGTTGCAGGTAAATTTTCACGCTGAGGCACCTCTAAAGCGGTAAGGTGCTGGCAGCGTGGGAACATAGCAGCACAAGGTGGCGGGTGTGGTGGTGTAACGAGGTTGGATAAAGTGTTGACAGAAACTCTGATTTTTGTTAGCCTTTGACTGCACGGAACGGAGTGGGTTGAAGCGCTTTGACGGGGTGTTGCGCTGGAGAGGCGCGCATCGGGATTGAAGCGGATACGCGTTGCGGGAGTTTGAGACCCTTGCTCTTCACGAAGCCCAAGAAAGCAATCGGCCTGGACATAGGCAGCCATTCGGTGAAAGCCGTGCAGATGACTCGTTCGCACGGTAAGCTGTTTGTGGACGAGGTCGGTTACGCTGCAATCAATCGGGAACAGGCAAATGCCGATCCGGTAATGGCTTATGCCAATGCGCTCACCGAGGCGCTGGCTGGCCTTTCCACCAAGCAGTGCCTGCTTGTGGGTGCCCTGCCCGGGCAGACCGTAGTAATTCGCTATCCCCGCCTGCCAGAAACTGCGCGTGAGAACCTCACGGCTGCGGTGGAAAAGGAAGCAGGTCAATCCATTCCTTACGATTTGGCGGAAGTTTTGCTTGATTGGACCTTGCTGGACGAGATTCAGGAAGGTAACCAGAAGCAGATTCGCGTGTTGCTGGTGGCGGCGAAGCATGAAGTGATTGAATCCCGCGTGCAGATTACGCAGACGGCAGAATTGCAGTTGGGTATTCTTGGCGTAGATTCACTGGCGTTGGCCGACGCGGCGGAAGCCTGCGGCATGTTGAAGCCCGGCGAGACTGTGGCACTTTTGAATATCGGCCTGACTTCGGCCAGCATTCACTTTGTGAAAGACGGCGTTTCCAACTTCATTCGCGACGTAAGCTGGGGTGCGCGCGAGATGATTCAGGCCATTGCCAAGGAGCGCCGCGTTGATTTCGACAAGGCACAGACCTTGTTGCGCGATAGCATCAGCGCGCCGCCACCGGCGCCAGTTGTTGAAACGCCTGCCGCAGCCGCTAAGGCGGACAGTGAGTTTGATCCAGATCCCTTTGGTGAAATGGGGGGGGGCGGTTCGCTGCTGGATCCTCTGGATGATGAGGGTCCCGTCAAGAATCTTTCCGGCAAGGCTGGAGATGGCGGCGGCGAGATCAAGGACATCATTCATACCTCGCTCAGCAGGATGGTATCCGAGATTCGGCGGTCCTTCGACTACTACGAGCACCAGCTTTACGAAAACCCGGTGGACCGTATCATCATTTGCGGTGGCATTGCGCGCCTGCCGCTTATCGCCCAGGCGATTCGCGATGAGCTCGGCGTGGAAGCAGTCGAAGTAGCTGACCCCACCAACAGCGGCTTGGGTATGGGTGACCCAGCGGCCATGCAACAAATGATGGAGCAGCCTGCGCAGTTCATGGTAGCGGTCGGCTTGGCCGCTCGCGGGATGGCCGAACTATGATACTTATCAACCTTTTGCCCGAAGAACTTCGGCCCATTAAGCGCACCCCGCTGCCTCACTTGTTGAGCATCGCTATCCTTGTTGCCGCGATTGTGGGTTCCGGACTGATGTTCTTCCAGACCTTCTCTAAGACCGTTTCCCTCAAGCGCGATATTGCCCAGACCGAGCAAGAGCTCGATAGCCTGAGTGCCATTGTGGATGAGTACAACCAGCTGGGCGAGCGCAAGCTGGAACTGCAGGACAAGGTTTCCACTATCGAGGAAATACTGCTCGATCGCAAAATCTGGTCGCGCCACTTGCACCGCCTGGCGCAGCTTACTCCGGAAAACTTCTGGTATAGCGGTATCAAGGAGACCAGCCAGACCTTCCGCGAGAACGTCATCAAGCGCGACCCGAAGACCGGTCAACCTGTGATGGACAAGAAGGGCGAACCAGAAATGGAAATCGCCACGGTGCAGAAGCCCGTGCTCGAAATTAGCGGCTACATAATCAATGATGAAGAAGGCCGCGCCAACTTGAACGAACTGCTCCAGGCGACCACGGAGGACCCCGAGTTCAACGCGAACTTCGAGTTGTTCCGTCCCAGCATTGAGGACACAGAGTTCAATGGCTTTAACGTTCGCGGCTTCACGGCGGAATTTGAAATCCTCTCCGGAGCGCCCTTGGAATGATTGAATTCTTTCGCGGAAAGGTAACGCCACCGGACATGATATTTGCCGGCGTGGTCATCGCAATTGCGGCGACCATCGGTGCGGGCTATTACTTCCTGTTGCACACGCGCTTTCAGGCCGAGCAGGTCACACTGCAGGAGAGCCTGAAAAAGGTGCAGGGAGACCTGAAGAAGGCGCGCGAATACCAAGCTAACATCGACTCGTTGCGCGAAGAAGCCAACAAGTGGGAAGAGCTGGTAACCACCTTCGAGAAGCGTCTTCCCGACGAGCGCGAGATTCCCCAATTGCTGCGCAAGTTCGAGCAGCTGGGCTATGACAGCGGTCTTCGGGTAGAGCTTTCGCAACTGCGTTCTACTACGGATACGAAGAAAGAAACAATTCCTTACCAGGTCAAGGCCTTTGGAAATTTCCACCAGATACTGGAATTCATCAACCAGCTGGAACGGCACGACCGCTACCTGAAGATTTCCGAGATTGATATTGCTGAAGAAGAAGCAGGGGTTTCTGAAGCGTCATTCGTGCTGAGCACCTTCCGCTTCATCAAGCAGACGCCCCCAGCAGACGCCGCCCCCGCAGGCGCAGCGGAGCCTGCCAAATGAATAATGTAGACCCCAAGCAGCTTAAGATTCTTATCGCACTGATTATCGGTGTCGTTGGTGCCGTGGGCTACCAGTTTATGGGAAGCAGTGGCGACCCCGCCGCTGCGGGCGCAGGTGCTGGCGCGAAGAAGACTGCTGCCAAGGCAGCCGAGCCTGTCGAGCGTTTCGTCGAGGTGGATGTAAACATCGACACCTTGCTCGAAGGCATCAAGGCGGTCAACTTTGACTACGCCGCCGAGCGCGTAAGCCGCGATCCACTGACCCCGCTGGTGGGCCTGTTGAGCGAACAGGTCTCTGCGCAGGCTGCATCGGACGCTGCCCCCGGCGCGCCCGGTTCGAATCGTATGGAAATCTTCCTAAAGAAGATCAGTGGCATTGTTTGGGACAAGTATGACCCGCGCGCGGTGATTGACAACGAGGTGGTCGGCATCGGCCACACGTACCCGAGCGGGGTGCAGATATTCAAGATCGAGGAGAAACGAGTCACCTTCAAAGATGGCGACTCGCTGATTCACCGTGACCTAGAGGACGGCGTTCAATGAACAAGGCAGCCCACCCACGGATGGCGAACGCAGTCAGGGCTATCGGCGCAATCACGCTTAGCGCGTGCTTGTTGCCCTTCCCTGTTACCCACGCCGCATCACAACCCGCCCGCGTGGACGAAATCACCGCCGAGCTTTCCGATGTGCAGCAGAGTTCTGCGCAGAAGGAAGTGCAGCAGGTGCAGGCGGTGATGACGGAACTGGCTGTATTGCCCAGTGAAGAGAACGCGGCCAAGGCCACGCTTGATATTTTGCGGCGCGCCCGCGAACTGCGCGGCGAAACCGCACCCATTCGTAATGACGAAATCGAAAACCTCGTGGCTGACTTGGCCGAGGTTGCTTCGCCCAAGTACCAGCTGTTTAATGAAAACTATCGCGACGCGCAGATCGAGGAAAAAGCGTGGGACGACGACGGCCCTGTTGCCCCCAAGGCAGCCGAACCGGAACCCGCACCTGCGGAGCCCGCACCAGCAGCCGAGCCTGAGTCCTCCGATCCTGCACTCCCAGATGCTGGTGAACCTGTGCCCCCGGCACCCGGCGCTGCGCCCGAGCAGCCCGCTGCTCCGGCGGAAGCAGAGCCTGCCCCACCCGCCCCTCGGAGTGCGGAAGACCAGGCCGATATTGAAGACGCGAATAAGACCCTGAACGAAGCCATGCGTGAGCTAGAGCAGCAAGCCGATGGCGTTGCCCAGATGGACTCGTCCAGCAATTCGATGCTTGAGTCTGCACCGAAGGTGGCCCCCTCGACCACGGTAAGCACCGAGCCGTTGCCCAAGCCGGAGAAGTTTCAGGGCGATCCCCTGATGCGCCCCGTGAACATGGACTTCCGCGAGATGGAATTGAGCAACGTGGTTGCGTTGCTTGCCCACATGGCCGGCATCAACGTGGTCGCGGGCACCGATGTGACCGGCACCGTTACCGCAAACCTGCAAGGCGTGCCGCTGAAGCAGGCGATGGAAACTGCGCTGCGCTTGAATGGCCTTGGCCTCTCTGAAGAAGAGGGCATCTACTACATAGTCCCTTACAACGAGTCACTCGCCAAGCAGCGCCACACCGAGATGATCACCTTGGACAATGCCAAGGCTGAAGACGTGCAAAAGGTACTTGATGAGCTGGTTGCTTCCATGCCAGACAAGGCCAACTTCACGGTGGCTGCAAACAAGAATGCCAACATACTTGTTATCAGCGGCCCCGAAAAGCGCTTGGATGATCTCATCCACGTGGCGCGCAGCCTCGACGTTGCCGAGCCCGTTCTGCCCACGGTGACCGAAGCAATCAAGGTGAACTACGGCACGCCCACGGAAATGAGCGAAATGGTGGAGAAGATGCTTACCCCCACCATTGGACAGGTGGCCGCCGACGAACGTTCGCGCCATCTTATCGTCACCGACCAGCCGGTCGTCGTTGAGCAGGTGCGCCAGTTGATTGCCTCGCTCGATTTGCCGGTGAAGGAGGTCATGGTGGACAGCATGGTGGTTGACGTGACGCTTGAGGACGAAGCCGAGACCGGCGTGGATTGGCTGCTCAACAGCGTGCGCCGCCAGAGCCGACGCGACGTTGCACTGGGCAGCGACCGGGCGGTGGGCAATCTTCAGGAACTGGGCTTCGGCACCGACCTGCCCGGTGGTGGTGATTCTGGCATTCTTAACTTCGCCTTGCTCAGCTCCAAGTTTGATTGGCGCGGCATCATCCAGGCGGAAGTGCGCGACCTGAACGGCAAGTTCGTATCCAACCCCGTGGTCTTCACGGTAGAGAACAAGCCCGCAAAGATCGAAATCGTTCGCGATATTCCCTACGTGGAAGTTAAGGAAACGAGTCAGGGCGGTTCTCAGACCAACACTGAGTTCAAGCAGATTGGTACGATTCTCGAAGTGACGCCCCGCGTTACGCATGACGGGTTTATCATTGCTGAAATCAACGCCAAGGAAAGCGACACCAATGGCGAGTTCAATGGCATCCCCATTGAAGACCGCCGCTCGGTGGAAACAACCATGCACATGAAGGATGGTGAGACCATCTTCATGGGTGGCTTGCGCAAGCGTTCCGACAGCACCACGGTGCGCAAGGTTCCCGTGCTGGGTGACATTCCCGTGCTGAACACGCTCTTCCGCAATAATCAACAGACCGAGCGTTCCACCGAGCTGCTCGTGTTCATGACCTGCAGCGTGGTGGACCAGTCCGACAAGGCGCTCACCGCGCACCAGGAAATGATTCACCAGGATGGCGTGAACACCGACCTCTCGGTAAATGCCATGGACGACATCTGGCGCACCACCAAGGACCCCAAGGGTATGCACGACCCGATGTATAAGTTCCGCCGCACGAAGTAATCGAACTGCCTATAACTAAAACGCGCCGCGCGGGTAACCCGCGCGGCGCGTTTCTATTCAGGGGTATCTGCTTCAAACGCTGCGTGCCAGACCTTTCAGAATCATGGTCCAGCCGTTGGTCATCCGGTCGGTATACTCCTTCCACTTGCTGGATAGCTGGTGGGTGAGCGTAAGTTCGCAACCGGAATCCAGTGTGATTATCTCAATCGTCACCCGGCTGGATTCGGAACCATCAACGTTGAAGTCGAAGACCAGCCGCCAGGGGCGGCTGATCTCGACATAGGTTCCCAGATGAACCACGTCCACACCATCGCGCCGATCGGTGATGGTGAAGCCTCCGCCCACGCGTGGGTCTATCTCCGCCTTAACCATTGTGCCGGTTGGCGTGGCAAAGAGGAACTTGCCCGCCTTGTCAGGGTCCAGCCACGCATCGAAGACCTGCTCCGCCAAATGCGGCAGCACGCGAGACACGCACAAGGTCATGAGGTCATCGTCGTGCATCCTACTTCTTCCTGCGGTATTCCATGTTCACAATCTTCATCCAGCTGCCGTTGTTCATCTGCATGTAGAAAGTGAGGCGCTTTCTCCTATTTTGGATATTCGACGTGTTGTCGTGGCTGGGCTTCCGAGCGTCAGGTCGTCCCTCATCCATGAATCATGGCGGCCTTCACTTTCAATTACTCGGATCCTATCGCTAACATCTCCCGGTAAAGGCTGGCCAAGCTCTCGGCCATGGCGGTGGCGGAGAAGGCGGACTGTGCGTGTTGGCGGGCGGCGGCGCCGAGGGCGGCGCGCAGGGGGGCGTCGCCCATGAGTTGCGCCATTGCCATGGCCCATGCGGCATCGTCTTGCCGTGGGACGATGAGGCCGTGGGTGCCGTGCTCGATTACTTCGCTGGCAGCAGGAAAATCCGCGCAGACGCAGGGCAGGCCACAGGCCATGGCTTCAGCCAGGG
>JBIKMR010000009.1:0-34060 GCA_044359155.1 Candidatus Hydrogenedentales bacterium
TTCCAGCAAGGTGGTCATGTCCAGCAGCGACAAGGCATGGACCGCACCGAGCGGCGCGACGTTGACCTCGCAAGCCTTCGAGCCGCCCGCCGATGGCACGAAGTCCTACCCGCTTATGGCGGTGATCGAGGGCCAGTTCCCCGACGCCACCGGCGGTGCCGAACGCCCCGCATGGCCCAAGCCAGAGCAGCAGCCCGGTATGCCCCCCATGCCCGAGGAGGAGGACGCACCCGAAGCCCCGGCGGCAGCCGTGACCCCGGCCCCCGGAAAGCTGGTGTTGCTGGGCTGTTCGCAGATGTTCCGCAAGGACTTCCTGCAAGCGGGCAATCTGGATCTGTTCCTCAATTCCGTGGACGCGGTGACGCTGGATGAGAACTTGGTGCAGGTGCGCGGACAGAAGCCTATCGACCGCGCCATCGAAAAGCCGACCGACAGCGCGAAGGCCTTCTGGCGCGTGGTGAACTATGGCCTGGCGAACATCATCATCGCAGGCCTGGGCATTGGACTGACCCTCAAGCGTCGCCAGTCGCGCAACGCTTACACCATGGCCGAAGTGAACAAGCGCAAGGGCGGGGCTGCGGCGGCTTAAGGCGCAGCAGAAAGTTAAACAGCCTTTTTCGTGCGGACGGGAGGACCGTCCGCCGACGATAGCGGAACTGGATTCCTGCCATCGCAGGAATGACGCAGTGGAGTATACCGATGAAACCAAAGACCTTGATTCCGTTCGTGGTGGTGCTGGCTTTGCTGGGGGGACTAGTGGCTTTTCGCTCAATGAACAAGCCCACTGAATCCATCGCCCAACAATCGGGGCTGGAAAAAATGGCGGCTGAAAGTGTGACGGCTGAGGCTATCAAGCGCATCGAGTTGAGCGCGGGCGCAACGCCGGAAGAGAAGGTGACGCTGGCCCGCGAGGGTGAAGGCTGGATAGTTGCGAGCCACTTCAACGCGCCGGTGAACAAGGAAGTCATCGATGGCTACCTGAAGAAGCTCACCGACATGCGCGGCGAAGCCCGCGCCACGGCCACCGGCGACGAGCAGTTGGCCACGTATAGCCTGAAGGACGGCGAGGCATTTCACGTGAAGGCCTTCGGCGACGGAGAAGAGCCCGTGCTGCACCTGCTCTTCGGCAAGGCGCCGGACTTCAAGAGCGTGTTCTTCCGTAAGGCGGGCGACTCGCAGGTCTACGTGGAAGCGAACGATTTGCGCAAGGAAGCCGGTGTGACCGGTGACGACCTGACCACCAAGCCTACACCCGACAAGTGGATGAACAAGGAAGTTGCCAAGCTTGAGCAGGACAAGGTGACCAAGCTGGCCTACAAGACTCCCGACAAGGAGTTCGTGATTGAGAAGAAGGTGACGCAGGCGGTGGAAGGCAAGACCGAGGGCGAAGGCGAAAGCGCCGTTACCACGCCGCCCACGCCAGGCAGGATTGAATGGCTCATGGCGTCCGGCGGCATTGGCGAACCCGGCGCGGAAGTAAAGACCAGCGGCATTGAGCGTATCTTTGGCCGTCTCAAGGCGCTGAACGCCAGCAACCTTATCGACCCCGTCAAGAAGGCGGAGCTCGGTCTAGACGCTCCCCCCTTCCGCGTGGCCATTTCGCGCGAGGGCGAAGGCGACCTCATCCTTCTAGGCGCGCACAAGGACCCCGCCGGTCCCGGCCACCTGATGATCGAGGGCGCGGCGAAGGAGGTCATCTACGAGGTCAGCAAGTTTAACTTTGAATACCTCTTCGTCAAGGGCAGCGACCTGTATGACCTGCCCAAGCTCGCGCTCGAAGCCGACAAGGTGGACCGCATCGAGCTGAACGGCCCGGCAGGCCGCGCCGTGCTCGTGAAGGATGGCGAGAACTGGAAGGCTGAAGAGCCTCAGTTGGCCTTTGAGCTGGACCAGGAAAAGGTGAAGGACCTGGTCAACACCGTGGCAACCGTGCAGATGCAGGATTACGCCGACACCCCCGTGCCATTCACGCATTCACTCACGGTCAGTGCCGCAGGCGTGGCCCGCACCCTGCAAGGCGGTGGGGCGGCCCCCGGCTTTGAAGGCGTATATGCCGCGCTCGACGGCGATGCCCGCAGCTACGCCATCAACAAGCTCGAGGCGGACAAGCTCTTCCTTGCCCCCAAGGATTTCTACACGCTCGAAGCCTTCAAGGTGCCTGCGGCCGACATCATCGGCGCAACCTTGCAGCACGAGGGCAAGACCGTGGCGCTGGCCAAGGTGGGCGCGGATTGGACAGTGGCGGTTGACGGCGGCGCGCCCATAGCAGGTGACCCCCAGCGCATCGGCGGCCTGACCGACATGCTTTCCACCTTGCGCTTCAACGACATCAACCCCGCACCCCGAGCGGCAGACTGGGCACCGCTGATGACCGTCGAGTTCACCACGAACAGCGGCGCAACGCACAAGCTGAACATCAGCCCACTCGAGGGCGAGATGCACCTCGTGCAGTCCGACGCAAATCCCAGCCTGTTCCTGCTTGACCAGGACAACGTGACCACTTTCAAGTTCCACTTCAACGAGGTGCAGGCACCGGCCCCCGAAATCGCCGAGGGCGCGCCATCAGCAGATGCGGCCGCCTCCGGCTTACCGCCGGGCCTCTCGCTCGAAGACCTGTCCGAAGCCATGCAGGCCCCTGCTGCACCTGCAGAAGGCATCACACTCTCGCCCACGCAATAGAGGGTGCGACAGTTTAACGACGCCGCAAAAGGGAGGGGCGGCGCACAAACAGTGCGCCGCCCTTTTTCTGTAAACACCAATCTTTCTGTTGGCATTGAGCAGGCCATGAACACAAACGGGAAACCAAAGAAATGAAAGCGCATATTGCACTCGCGCTCCTTGCACTCGCCATCACTACCCATGCCGCACACGCGCAATCCAACATTGACGCCACCCGTCGCAACGGCATTGTGCAGGCCATAGAGCGGGTGTCCCCCGCCGTGGTCACCATCAATGTGGTGGACATTCGCTACGAACGCAGCGACCCCATGGTGAATAACTTTTACAGCCTCTTCGACTACGGCTTTCGCATCCCCAGCCAGCGACAGCAAGCTGTCGAGTCACTCGGTACCGGTTTTATCTTCGACGAGGCAGGCCACATCGTCACCAATTACCATGTACTACAGGAGGCCGACGCGATAACCTCCGTCACCCTTCCCGATGGGCGTGAGTTGGAGGTTGAATTCGTTGGGGCAGATGAACGCACGGACCTTGCCGTGCTGCGCGCCAAGGGGGACAACTTGCCTTTTGCGCCGGTGGGCAAGTCCGAGGGATTGATGATTGGCGAATGGGCTATCGCCATCGGCAATCCTTTTGGCAACATGATGCGCGACCCCCAGCCCAGCGTGAGCGTGGGTATCATCAGCGCCAATCATCGCCGCGTCTCGCGCGAAGTCGCTGATGGAGATCGTCTTTACCAGGACCTCATCCAGACCGATGCCGCCATCAACCCCGGCAACAGCGGCGGTCCTCTGGTAAATGCCAACGGCGAAGTGGTGGGCGTGAACACCATGATCTTCAGCAACAGCGGCGGCTACCAAGGGATAGGCTTCGCCATCCCCATGGACCGCGTCATGCGCGTGGCCGGGGAGATCATCGACCATGGCCGCCGCCGCAACCCGTGGATGGGATTCCGTGGCGAAGCCGTCGCATCGCTCAAGCCCTTTGCCAAGCGCGAGTTCAGGGTCACCGTGGACGACGGCGTCATAGTAACCGAAATCATGCGCGACTGCCCCGCCGCCCAGGCAGGCCTCCAACTGGGCGACGTCGTCGTGGGCATTAACGGGCAGCCCGTCACCCATCCTTCCGACATCGACTTCGTCAACTGGGACTTATTCATCGGTGACACGGCGGAGATCGTGGTGGACCGCGCAGGCGAAGTGAAACGCTTCAAGGTCGACATTATCGAACTCATGCCGCCGGGGGCGTGAGCCAAGCCATTTACGCAGGCAATGCCCAAGGCCCGCGCATGGGTTGTTGCACCAACTTATTGGCGGCTTCGTCGTTCGGGAAGCGCTGGGCCACGGGGTCGTATTCCAGGTTGCGGCCCAACTGCAGCGCAATCTTTCCAAGGTTAATCAGGCTGCACGAGCGGTGGCCGTTGGCTTCGTTCAGGGCAAAGGTCTTGCGTTCTTTCACCGCCACGGCGAAGTCGTCCACTTGTGGCGCGGGGTCGGGTAGACTGGCAATCTTTTCCTTCAAGCCCGAAATGTCCGATTCAAGGTTCTTGAACAGCTTGCCGTTCGGGCCTTCGATAAAGGCCAGCGGTCCCGGCGTGCCTTCGCCGCTGAGGAATATCTCGCAGCCGTCCGAATACTTCATGCGTATCGTGCGCCAACTGCTTACCGCGTCATAGTGCTGCTGCGGCGCATCCACCTCGATGCTCACTGGGCTGGTGTCGTCCTTGCCCAGCAGATACTGCACGGGGTCCAGATAATGCTGGCCCATGTCGCCCAGCCCGCCGCCGTCGTAGTCCCAATAGCCACGGAAAGTCATGTGTGTGCGGTGCGGGTGATAGGGCTTGTACGGCGCAGGCCCCAGCCAGAAGTCATAATCAAAGTGTTCCGGCACCGCCTCGGGCACCAGGTCTGTGCGCCCGCTCCACTGAAACTTGAAGTTGAACCCCGTCTCCGCGCTCACGTTCACCTTCAGCGGCCAGCCCAGCGCGCCGCTCTCCACCACCTTCTTGATCGGCGCAACGGTTGAACCATAGCCGTAGTAATCGTCCTTGAAGCGGAACCACGTGTTCAGCCGGAAAATGCGCTGGTGCTTCTGCACTTCCTGCACCACCTTCATGCCTTCATGAATGGTGCGGCTCATTGGCTTTTCGCACCAGATGTCCTTGCCCGCCTGCGCCGCCATGATGGACATCAACGCGTGCCAGTGCGGCGGCGTGGCAATGTGCACAATGTCGATATCGGGCCGCGCCAACACCTCACGGAAATCATGGTAGCCGCGCACGTCGCTTTCGCAGCGCGACATCACGTCCGCAAGGCGCAGCCGGTCCACGTCGCACACCGCCAGCAGCCGCGCACCGGGATACTGTAAGTGCCCCTTGCCCATGCCGCCCACGCCAATCACCGCCTTCGTCAGCTCCTCGCTCGGCGCCACCACCCCCGGCCCGCCCAAAGCCTTGCGCGGCACAATCGTAAACAGGCCAATGGCTCCAGCCGTCTTCAAAAACTGGCGACGCGATGTCGTGCGATTCATGGGTACGTTCCTCCCGCTTCCAAGTCCGATCAACCGAAGCGCATTGTCCGCTAAAAGGAAGCCCGCTTTCCATCCAGTCGGAGTGGGGGGCGCTTTAGGATTTCATGTAAAGCCGCAAATAATGCAAAGCGGCAAAGTAGGAATAAATCTTCCACTTTGCGTACTTCGCCTTCTTTGTGGCTTTCTATGAAATCTTAAGTTTTAAGGCAGCGGGTCTGCTCTACTGGCCATCCACCCCGCCATTGCTCCATAGTGCGTCGTAGAAGCGCTGCGTCTCCGTCTGCGCGTGCATCCCCGAATCTTCCCCACCCACGTAGTGGTTGGACTGGTCGCAGTCCAGCACGCGCGCCTTGTAGGTGTCTGCCACCTGCAAGGCCATCACCTGCTGAATTTCCTGCTGCAAACCCTTGTCCAACACGGGAAATGCCACCTCGATGCGCCAGTCCAAGTTGCGCTCCATCAAGTCCGCGCTGCTCATGTAGATTTGCCGGTCGTCCCCCTGCCCAAACAGGTACACCCGCTGGTGTTCCAGGTAGCGGTCTAGTATCGATATGGCGCGGATGTTCCTGTGCGGAAGCATGGCGTAGGTAGTGCGCACTATCAGGTCCATCCGCACCCCCGCATCTGCCGCCTCCACCAGTTTGTCGATAATCCGCTTGTCCGTCAGGTGGTTTACCTTGATGAAGATGTATCCGTCGCTGCCCTTCTTTTTCTCCCGGTCTATCAGCGCCAGCCAACGCTTGCGAGCATTAAATGGCGATACCAGCAAGTGCTTGAAGCGGGGCGCGGTAACCACCCGTGCAGCAGCCGCGTGCTGCAAGTACTCGAACACGTGGTGGACCTCTTCCGTCAGCCGCTTGTCCGCAGTGAACAACATGCTGTCCACATACAGCCGCCCCGTGTTCTCGTTCATATTGCCGGTAGACAACCCCGCGATCCGCTCGCTGCCTCGGTCAATCAGCAACACCTTTGAATGCACCTTCATCGGCGGAACGCCATACAGCACTTTCGCCCCAACCTCCGCCAACTTGCTGGATATGCGGATGTTGTTCTCCTCGTCAAAGCGTGCGAGTAGCTCGATGTTGACGATGATCTTTTTCCCGTTGCGTGCCGCGTTGTATAGCGCGTTCACCACCTGCGAATTTTTCGCCACGCGATACAGCGACATGCGGATGCAGGTCACCTCCGGGTCAATCGCTGCCTCGCGCAACAACCGCACCACATGGTCGAAAGATTGATAGGGATAGGTGATTAGGATGTCCCGCTCGCGGATGGCGTCCATCATCGGGCGACGTTCCCTATCCAGCACGGGATGCGGAGCAGGGCTCAACCTTGGGAACATCAGGTCCGCGCGGTCGCTCGGAAAGTCCATCAGGTCTTTCATGTTGTGATACCGACCACCCGGAATCAGCGTGTCCTCCCCGCTGATCCGCAACTCCCGCATCACAATCTTGCGCAGCCCGTCCGGCATCGCCGCGTCATACACAAAGCGCGTGGGCCGCCCCGTGCGCCGCTTCTTCAGCCGCTCCTCCATCTTCCGCACATAGCTTTCGGAGAAGTCGTTGTCGATGTCCAGCTCAGCGTCGCGCGATATCTTGAACGCAAACGCACTGACGCTGTCATACTGGAAGATGTAGAAGATTTCATTCAGCGCATGTCGAATCACGTCGTCGATGTACATCGTGTTGCCATCGGGCAAGCTTACAAAGCGCGGCAGGTCTGGCGGCACCTCGATGATCGCATACCGCGTGCGCTCGCCCCACATCTTCACCCCAAGGTACAGCGCGCCATCCATCAACTGGGGAAACAGCCGCGTCTTGTCCAGCACCAGCGGCACAATTTTCGGCAGCACCTGCTCCCGGAAATACCGGTCCACCCAGGCAATGGTTAGTTCTGGCAGCCCGAGCAGTTGCTCTTCATTGATGAGGCGTATGCCTTCTTGAGCCAACGCGTCGGTGATTCCGGCGTACGCCACGCGAAAGCGCTCGTCCTGCTCACGCGCATTGTCGTTTACTTCGTCGATCAGCGATTTCATTCCGCGCTTGTTCAGCTCGGCACGCCGATGGATACTCGCCACCCGCACTTTGAAGAACTCATCCATGTTGGACGAGAAGATGCCCAGGAACTTCAGGCGTTCCAGCAGCGGGTTGCGCGTGTCCTCCGCCTCTTGCAACACCCGCTCGTTAAACGACAGCACCGAAACTTCACGCATTTGGGGCAGATTTTTCATGCCGCAAGTGTAGCCTATTTGAAGGCTGAACACGCAAGTGCGTAAGCACTTCTATGCTAGAAAACCCTAACAATGTTAGCGCGCCGGGCGAGGTGAACTCGCCCGGCGCCACTAAGGATTACCCGACTTGGGTCAAGATTAATTAGAACAATCAGGAGCCGATGCCATGTGATTCATTGTACTCTTTGATGTCTTTGTTCAACTGTTCGACGCTTGCCTTGAGTCGTTCTCGCGAAGTCTCCCAAGCTTCCTTCGTGCCACCCTTCAGCTTGGCCAACTCGTCCTCCAGCGCCTTGCGCTGCGCCGTCAGGCTGGCATAGCGCGCGTCTGCGTCTGCGCGCGCCTTGTCCTGCAGATCGTCCAGTTTATCGGCCATGGCTTCCAGTTGCTCATCCACAGATTCGAGGTACTCGTTGTAGCGCTCTTCGTCGGAACCCTGGCCCGCCTTGAAGAAATCTACCACCTCGTTCTTGGCATCCTTCAGTTCATCCTTAATCTCCGCCTTCACCTCCTGGGCCTCCGTGCTGCGGTCTGCCGTGACGGAAGGCAGCGGGTTGGGCACCGGTTGCGTCACCGCAGGAAGTGGCTCTGATACGGTCGTGGTGATGGTAACTTCCTTCTCCACCGCCTTCACGCCGGGCGCGGGAGCGGGTGCTTGGCCGCTACAACCAGCAAGGGCGGTGCCCAAGCCGAGGGTCATAATCGCTGTAAATCGTTTCGTGGTAAGCGCGCTCATCGTTTTTATCTCCCGTAGTTCATCTACTTGGCAGGCGAAGGAAGCTGCTTCCTAGATATACCCCCATCTTGGGACAACACGGACGGATTCTGGATATTCCCGCACCTCAGGATTATCAGCCAGTGCAACGGGGAGCATGGACCCATCCCCGCCCGATGCGCTATTCTTCCTGCTCCCACCCAAGGATTTACCATGAGCGACGCAGACAAGAAAATCATCCTTTCCGGCATACGCCCCACGGGGCGCCTGCACTATGGCAATTATTTTGGGGCCGTGCGCGAATTCCTGCGCCTGCAAGAGCAAGACGCCCGCTGTTACTACTTCGTGGCGGACTACCACGCGCTTACCACCATCACCGAGCCGCGTGCCATTTTTCGTGACACGCTTGACATGCTCCGCACCTACGTGGCTTGCGGGCTCGACCCCGTCCGTTCCGTTATCTATCGCCAGAGCGACCTGCCCTGCACGGCGGAACTTGCCCTGCTGCTTGGCATGATCACCAACATCGGCCACCTTGAGCGCGGTACCACCTACAAAGACAAGCACACCAAACTGGAAGCTGACCCGCGCAGCGAAGGCAACCCGCTCTCCTATGGCCTGCTCGGGTACCCCGTCCTCATGGCAGCAGACATCCTCATCGTGCAGGCGGACATCGTGCCGGTGGGAGACGACCAGCGCCAGCATGTCGAAATGGCTTGCGACATGGCCCAAAAGTTCAACGCTCGCTTTAGCACAGAAGCCCTCAAGATTCCCCAGTCTGTATCGCGCAATGCCCTGCGCTTGCCGGGGCTCGATGGATCCATGAAGATGGGCAAGAGCGACAACAACACTCTCGACCTGCTGGATGATCCCAAGACCGTGCTCGCCAAGATCAAGGGCATCCCCACCACCACCGACCCCGAACCGCTCGGCACCGACAGCAACCACCCCGACGACATCATCCCCAAGATGCCCTCCGGCCTCGGCGTGCTCTATCGCCTGCTCAACCTGCTTGCACCCGAAGAGGTCTACCTCGAATTCGTGCAGGCCTACCGCGATGGCGGTAAGTTCTACGGCAAGCTGAAGACCACCCTCGCGGAGCACGTCTCCGCTTTCAACGCTCCCATCATTGAACGCTTCAACGATCCCGCCAACAACGACGAGGCCATTGCAGACTTCCTCCGTGCCAACGCCCAACGCGTTACCCCGGTTGCGCTTGAGACGGTCGAGTCCTGCCGGGAGGCCATGGGCATCGGGCGCAGCCTGTTTCGGGCATAATGTCCAAACCCACCGACATTCGCCCACGCGGCGCACAGCTTTACTTTCTGCCCGTGCAAACCCGCGTGCCGCTCAAGTTCGGCTCCGAAACCTTGACCGACGTCACCTGCGCCCGCGTGGCACTCCACGTGGAAGACCGCACCGGGCGCAGCGCCATTGGCTGGGGAGAAACCCCCCTCAACGTGCAATGGGTCTGGCCCAGCGCCTTGCCTTACACCACCCGCCATGCCGCCCTGCGAGACTTCTGCGTCCTCCTCGCCAATGCATGGGCCAGCTTCGACTGCACCGGCCACCCCATGGATGTCGGCCATGCCTTCATCGAGCACGAGCTTCCCCGGTTGGCAGATGCATTTAACGCCGAGCGTGGGGGAGAACCCATGCCTCGCCTCGCCGCACTCGTCTGCTGCTCGCTTTTCGATATCGCACTCCACGATGCTTACGGCCAACTCCACCAAGTCCCCACCTATTCCACCTACAACCACGATTGGATGAACCACGATCTTTCCCACTTCATCGAGCCCGCCTCTGATTCCGCCATCTCCTTTAAAGGAAATTACCCAGCCGACTTCCTCGTCTCTCCCCGCCCTGACAGGCTTCCCGCCTGGCATCTCGTCGGCGGCATGGATTGGCTGGAACCCGAAGAAGACGACGGCTCCGTACCCGCAGATGGCTATCCCGTGTTGCTCCGCGACTGGATTCGCGCCGACGGCCTGCGCTGCCTCAAGATTAAACTGCGCGGCAATGACTCCGAATGGGACCGCAACCGACTCGAACATGTCGGGCGCATCGCCATAGAGGAAGGAGTCACCGCACTCAGCGCTGACTTCAATTGCACCGTGCGCGAGCCGGAATACGTCAACACCATCCTCGACGCCCTCGCCATAGACCACCCAAAAATCTTCCGCCGGCTGCTCTACGTCGAGCAGCCCTTCCCCTACGAACTCGAATCCCACCCCATATACGTGCATTCTGTTTCCAGCCGCAAGCCCCTCTTCATGGACGAAAGCGCCCACGATTGGCGGGTTGTCCGCCGGGGCCGAGAACTCGGCTGGAACGGCGTTGCCCTGAAAACCTGCAAAACCCAGACCGGCGCGCTGCTTAGTCTCTGCTGGGCCAAGGCCCACGGCATGGCCCTTATGGTGCAAGACCTCACCAACCCCATGCTCGCCCAAATTCCCCACGTGCAACTCGCCGCCCACGCCGGAACCATCATGGGTGTCGAAACCAATGGAATGCAGTTCTATCCCGAAGCCAGCAGTCCCGAAGCCACAATCCATCCCGGCATTTACCAGCGCCTAAATGGCCAATTAAACCTATACACCATAAGGGGTTATGGCATGGGATACGGACCCGCAACCTGCACGCGCGAGTTACCGGCTCCGGCTGCCCAACACTAAACTACGAAAATTGTAGAACTTGGGGATTCGTGATTCTTCGGGTACAATAAGGACGTAGACAGATTTTCGGCAGTCTGCTATACTCCGAAAACTGCGATGAAGTAAGACGATGCATACGGGGATTTTCAGGGAGCCTCCGTGCGCACCGTGTCGCACACGCTTAGGGCATGTAAACGTAATCATGGAATAGGGGATTTATTCGATGAGAAGGGTGCTTTTTCTTCTGGGCTGCGTTGCAGCCCTCCTATGCGGTACGCCGAATATGGCTGCCGCCCAATGTCCGTCGGGCCAGCTCGATTTCGACTACGATCTCGGTACGCTGGACGATCTGCTAGGCGCAGTGCTTGAAGACCCCGACACAGGGACCAACCTCTGGGCCAATGGAAGCCCACCCGTTTGGCAGGCCATTCCTGGCCAAGTCGGCCCCGGCTTCGCCGGCGTCGATAACGACGGCAACGGTATCAACGAAGACGACCACTTCGACATGCTTGCCGCCATTATCAATGGCAACGACGCGCAGGTCCTCGGCAACATCAATCCCGCCACCGTATCGGCCATTCGCAATGCATTCGTTGCGAATAAAACCAAGGTGCGCACCCTTCAGGTAACCCTGAACAACATCAAGATTAACGCCACGGCGCTAGGCTTCGTGAACATTAACGAAACCATTAGCGTGACCACGGGCCAACAAGCCTGCATTCCCGTGCCCATCGCGGGCAACCAATGCTTCGACGTTCCCCCGCTCTGGGGTGAAGGCGGAATCCTCTACGATACCGACCCCCAGCTTGAAGAGCGCCTCGTGAATCTGGCTGCCGGCTTCATGACCATTGGCGACCCCGCCGGTGAAGCCTACTTCCAGAACGTGCTCGGTCAGGTTACCCTCTCCGCGCTCAATGCGCTGGTTCCTGCCCTCCTTGAGGATCTCAAGTCTGCCCCCGCAGGCGGTGACAAGGCGGTTGCCTGCAATACCATCCAAGCTATTGATCAAGATGTTAGCCTCACGGATCCCGTGCAGATCGAGGGCAACATCCGCGTTGAAGCCATCGACATCTGCAACGCGATAAACGTGTTCATTGCCAAGTTCAGCTGCTCGCAAGGCTTCAATTGCCAGACCGCATTCCTTGCCGCCTCCGGCAACCTCAACGGCGCAGGCACCAACAACCTTACCTCTTACCTCAATTCTACCGACCGTCAGGACTGGCTCGAGCGCGAAAGCATCATCAACCCACCGCTCCAGATTACCCAGAACCCGGCGGGCGCCACGGTTGAATCGGGCACCCCGACCACTTTGGCCTACGAGTTTACCGGCGGTGCCGCAGCCGCCAGTTATGCCTTCCGCTGGGAAACCATCGACGCCGGAACCTTCGTGGCCACCGGAACTGCCGCAAGCACCGAGGACCTTGTCTTCGACTATCCGCTTGCAGGAAACACCAACCTCTACTCCGGCGTGGTGTGCGATGGCCTATGGCAGCGCCGCACGCAGCCTGCGCAGCTCACCGTGAATGCGGGAACCTTCCGCATTACGCAGCAGCCTCAGGGCGCAACCGGCCTTGTGCCCGGCACCAGCTTTAACCTGACGGTGGGTGTGCGCGGTGGCGGATCGCTTCCCAACTATCAGTGGCAGTTCGACAATGGCGGCGGTGGTGGCTTCGTCAACGTTGGCGGCAACAGCGCCACCCTCAGCTTCCCCAGTATCGACCTTCCCGACACCGGCCAGTACCGCTGCATCATCTCCGGCGACACCAGCCTCACAAGCTCCACCGTTGCCGTGCAGGTGGTTGACAGCATCCGCTTCCAGACCCAGCCCGCATCCAATGCGGTCTACGTGGGAACCGCCGTGGCCTTCGAGCCTGTCATCATCGGCATTCCTGTTGGAACCCTGAACTACGAGTGGCTCCTTGATGGCGAACCCATCAGCGGGGAAGATGGCCCCACCCTTTCTATAGCCTCCGCACAGCTATCCGACGATGGTGTCTATACGCTCCGAATCTTTGACGACACCTATGATGTGACATCCAACCCTGCCACGCTCGAAGTGGCTCTACAGCCAACCTTTACGAGGCAGCCGCTTGGTGGGGGGGGCTTCGAGGGCAATTCCTACACCTTTACGGTCGAGGTCTCGGGTGGCCTTACCTTCCTGAACTATTCGTGGTTCTTTATTCCAGATGGTGGAAGCGATCCCGTCTCCGTTGGTGGGAACTCTGACACGCTCTCATTGACAGACCTTACCCCTGCCAATCAGGGAAGCTACTACTGCGAAGTTACTGACCTGCTCCAGACCATTGAGTCCAACACGGTCTTCCTCGAGATATTCCCGCCCTTTGATATCGTTGGCCAGCCCGAGAGCGCGATCAAGTTCGTCGGCGAAGGACACACCTTCTCCGTTGAAATTGAGGGCGGCACAGGAACGCTTCAATATCAATGGTTCAAGGGCAACACCCCAGTTGGCTCCAACAACCCCTCCTACACCATTGACCCGCTCGCCACCACAGACTCTGGCAGCTACCGTTGCGTGGTGAACGATGACAACGGAGTCAATACCTCCGACATCGCCACGCTCGATGTGCGCCAGCGCTTGGCCATCACCCAACAGCCCACCAATGTAGGGGTCTACCTGGGCCAGAGCGTCACGCTCAGCATCAACAGCTCCGGCGGCATCGGCGACATAGAGTATCGCTGGAAACGCGGCTCGGTGACCGTCGGCTTTGGCAAGAACTTCCTCATTCCGGAAGCCACCCTGGCTACCAATGGGCAGTACTTCTGCGAGGTTACCGACGACTTCGACCTCGTCCGCTCCAACACCATCACAGTGACGGCCGTGCCTGAAGTCAGCTTCACCACGCAGCCGCAGAACGCCTATCGATTCGTCGGCGACTCTGCAACCTTCTCCGTCGTGGCGAAGGACGGGCTGGGCACCCTAAACTATCGCTGGCTCAAGGACAACGTCGAGTTGCCCTACACCGGCCCCATCCTGTTCTTTGAAAAGGTATTCCTTGCCGACGCAGGCACCTACCGCTGCGAAGTCACCGACGACCTCTTCACCACCTCCTCCGAAGGTGCAGCCCTCTACGTGTTCGAGGAACCGGATAGTGCAGGCGTCAACGTTGAGGCAACCCTCACCCAGGAACAGGTCGTGCCCCCCACGAACTCCGAGGCCGAAGGCGGCGCCTTTGGCCTGCTCAAGCCCGTGGTCGGCTCGGCCACCGGCGAGTTCAGCCTCATCATGAACCTCGTCCACAGCGTGCCCGGACCCACGCGCATCCGTATGCGGAAGGGTGTAATTGGCACAAACGGCCCCGTGCTGTTTGCATTCAATTCTCCGGAGTCGCCGTCCACCGTCAACCGTAACTTCTCCCGCACCGAAGCGGCAGAAATGCTCGGCGGCTTCTACTACGTTGTGGTGGAAAACGGCGCGTTCTCAGACGGCGCAGTGCGTGGCCAGATTAACGCCAACATACCCGAGCCCGAAGGCGAAGTGGTGGACCCCTGCAGCAATGCGGTCGATGGCGACCTCTCCTCCTGCTCGCCCCACTACAACCGCATCGAGTCCGCCAATGTCAGCGCAGCCTGCACGGCCTCCTCGCAGGACGCCATCCACAACAACATGCCCTATAACGCCATCCAGTTCGTCTGGACCGGTGCCGTTCCCTTCACCGCTGAAGTGCTCGGTGGTGGTACTACGTTGTCCGACACCGTCCTCTCGCTTCACTGCGATCCTTTCGTGCCGACCTCGCCCGTCGCTAACCTCATCGCCTTCGACGATGATGACGGCACAACCCTCGGCCTGAGCGGATTCAAGGCAAGCGACAACATCAACCTCACCCCCGGCAACACCTACTGGCTCGTGGTCAGCACCTTCCGTGGTGCAACCACCCCCGTCGGTGGCCCCTCGCTCGACGACCAGGTCGTCGGCGACTTCGGCGCCTATCGCGTCTGCCTGCCCACCGGTGCCGTGGTGCTGGAAGTTGTTGGCGGCGGCGGCGACGAATGCCTCGCCGTTGAAGAAGGGGAAGGCATTGTCGAAGGCGAGGGCGAAGGTACTCCCGTCGAGGGCGAAGGCGAAGGCGTCACCCCCGAGGGTGAAGGCGAAGGAATCCCCGCCGAGGGTGAAGGCGAAGGTGCCGAGGGCGAGCTTCCCGTTTACACTGCTGACCTCGACGGCGATGGCATCCTCGACCTTGAAGAACTCCTCCGCGTTATCCAGCTCTTCAACGCGGGCGAATACTTCTGCACCGACGACCTCATCAGCGACGACGGCTACGCGCTCGCCGACGACGGTATCGCATTCGGAACCCCCGGCTGCGCCTACCACGCCAGCGACTACGACCCCGAGAACCTCGGCCAAATCGTCCTCAGCGAACTGCTCCGCGTAATCCAGTTCTTCAACCTCGGCGGTGTCCAACCCTGTGTTGGCCAGTCCGAAGACGGATTCTGCATACCCGTTCGCTAACAGCCCTAACCAATAAAATCGGCCACCCGGATTAACCGGGTGGCCGATTTGCTTTTCCTCCAACCCACAAAAAACAACGGGCGGCCCAATGGCCGCCCGTCAAGAACGTGTTTCCCGTGGCACTTACGCCAGCAATGCGATAGCCAAACGGAACACGAGTGTAATAATTTCCACTGCGCCCCCCAGTATCTGTGGGATGGTATCCGTGAAGAGGCCCGCCAGCACATCAATAAATTCAGCCAGTCCCTTGTCCATCGTCGGTACTCCTTATGCCAAGTTTACGGCCCAAATGCCAAGACCCTGATCATACCAGAGGGGGGAGCCGCGCTGCTGGGCGGTGTAGCCACAAGACAGAACAATAAACCCAGCCTACCTTTCGCTCAAAAAGCTGACCATGTTCTTCACCCCGCCCAGCGTCATGTCCTCCATTCGAAACAGTTCCCGTATGCGGTTCAGCGTGTAATGCCCATACACCGATTCCCAATGCTCGCGCGGAATAGGGTTCAGCCACACGGCGTGGGGGAAGCGCTCCGACAAACGCCGCAGCCAGTAATAGCTCGGGTGCTGCTGCCGTCCGCTATACGAGGTTATCGAGCCCCCCCAAGAATCCAGCTCCTCCGGCGCCATCGTCGCGTCGCCCACAATCACCAGCCGCACATCCGGTTGTCGCAGCAACAGCTTCTCCACGGCCTCGCCCCGCATACGCCGGTGGTCGGTATACACCTTCTCGTAGATCGTGTTGTGAAAGTAGTAAGTGTTCAAGTCCTCGAATCGGTCATGCAGTTTTCCAAACAACAACTGTACCAGCTCCACAAAGGGAGACATCGAATAGCCCCCGTTGTCCACCATCAACACCACCGATATCTTGTCGCGCACGTCCCGCTCAAACACCAGGTCAATATCGCCCCCGTTTCGCGCGGTCTCATAAATCGTCCGGTCCATATTCAGCCGGTCGCGCGGCCCCTCGTTCTTCATGTGCTTCAACGATTCCAGCGCCTGCCGTAAGTTTTCCGCCCGTAGTTGGTTCTTCTCGCTGTACTGCACATACCGCCGATCGCCAATCACCTTCAGCGCCGAGCGATTGCCCGGCTGCCCCATTGCACGCACCCCGCGCTCCGAATTACCGCTGTGTCCGTATGGCGAATTTCCCCGCTGCCCCACCCACTTGCTGCCCCCGTTGTGCTCCTCCATCTGCTCCTTCAGCGTGTCCCAAAACTTCTGCATCAGCTCCTCAAGGTCGTAATGGTAAAACGCCTTCTTCGGAATCTCCCCCGCCTCAATCTGCCGTTGCAGCCATTCCTGAAACTGCTTCGTCTTTAGCAGCGAAACATCCCCCTCCTCCACCGTCGGTATGTCGATGCCATAAAAGTAAAGGCAAAATGCCCGCTCGAACGCGTCCACATGCTCCACCCGCTTCACAAACACCAGCTTCGCAAAGATGAACAAGTCATCCAGCGTTTCTACCACCCCCTTCTCCAGCCCCGCGTTGAACTCCAGAAACTCACGCGGGCTCACCGGCACATCGTAACTGCGTAGCAGCAGAAAGAAATCCGTGAACAGGGCATTGGTGTATGGAGTCGCTGTAGTCATGATCATAAGGATAGCAGGAAGCGCCTAGGATGCGTAGAATTCCACCCCATGAACAAGGCCACGCAACATGCTTCGGGCAGCCGCAAGCTCTCCTTTTGGGCACGCGCTCTATTGGCGCTTGCAGCGCTGCCGTTGCTCGCGCTGCTATTCATTTTGGGCATAAAGCCTGCCATCCTGCTTATCGGCTTCGGCCCAGAAAGCGCCTACGACTGGCGCGGAGACCCCTACTGGAAACGGCAGTTTCTATTGCACCATGCCTTGGAAGATGCGCCCACTTATGCACTCACCCGCCACGATTCCCACCCCGCCTGGGGATGGACTCCAAAACCCGACATGCGCGATGGTGACACGCCCGAGACCACTAACAATAAAGGCTATCGCGCCACGATTCCCCACACGCTGCGCAAAGATGCCTTTCGAGTAGCGGTCTTTGGGGACTCCTTCACCTTTGAGTAGGGTGTGCCAGATGGCCAGGATTGGCCCGCTCAACTCGCGGCCCGCCACCCCGCTTCCCAAGTCATAAACCTCGGGGTTTGCGGCTACGGCGTAGATAAGATGCACATCACGCTTCGCGAAGTTGTCGAGGAGTACAAGCCTCATCTGGTCATCGTTGCGCCAATTTCTGAAAACTTCAACCGGTCGCTGCTAACCATTCGCGACTATGCCAAGCCACGCTTCTCCCTCAGTGACGATGGCTCATTGCAATTGCACAATACGCCCGTGCCAGCGTATGCCACCCTCCTCGATTCCCTGAAGTCCGAGTACGGCACCTGGCGTCCAAGTGCCCGGCTGCGCGTGGAGAACCAGGAGTTCCTGGCATCCGTCGATCGAGGAGATTACGAGGCGGAATGGAAGGCACTTAACCAGCGCCTCTTGGAAGAATCCGTAGCCGTGGCACGTGCCCATGCCAGTTACTTCCTGTTCGTGCACCTCGCCTCATACCTTGAACTTGAGGCCCACGATTCCAAGGTTTCAGGCCTGTTGCCCGCCGAACAAGTGATGCAATTGGTCGCAGATAATCTACACGTGCCATTCCTGCGGACGCGCGAGTCGTTTCTTGCCAAGGGAAATACGTGGGCAAAGGGGCACTACGGTCCCGCCGAGTGCACGTTCGTTTCCCATTGGGTGTTTAATGCGCTGCAGGAATCCCCGGCTTGGAAGCGCTTTACAGAAGAACACCTCGCCCCTTTGCCCCTCAATCACTAAGCAACGCTCTTACTTCTTCAGCATAAACCTCAGCCAGGATCTCATTGCCTGCTCCGTTCAGGTGGCAATGGTCGGCAAACAGCGTCTCTCCCGGCACCCCGTGTGGCTCTGCTGCAATTACTCGCGCCTCGACATCGGCCAAAGGCAATTCCCATTGTTTGGCCAACTCCCGCAGCACACCGTTCTCCAACGCCGAAGATTGATGCCGGGGTGCCCAGCAAAGAATCTCCTGCGCAGCCTGCATTCCCTTGGCATGTTCCCCGGCGGCATACAAAGGCAGAACTTCTCGCTCATATCGAGCAAGCTCCAGGGCAGCGAGGTCCGGCTTCCAAAGGTTCGATGGAATCGTGCCCAGTACGATGGGCACCGCCTTCTTCCGGCAGGCTTCTATCATCGCTTCGACGTTTCGACGAAAGCCCTCCATCTGGCCTTCCACCTCGCCGCGTGATTGCCGTCTATCTTCCAGGTCTCGATGCTTGATCTCCGCCCCGGCATCTTGCTTCTCGTCGTCCTCATAAAGCTTCCGAAGCGTCCGTGCGGCCATGGTGTCCCGCGCCAGCCGCATCGCCGCCGATTTCCACAGAACCCGCTGCGCCGCGCTCGAAAGCCAGCTGGTCTGCTGCCGCTCAAACTCCTCCTCCGATTCGTTGTGCCCGATGTAAAGCAGCACCGCATCGGGGGCATAGGAAAGGATCTCCTGCACCACGCCAAGCAAGCGGGTTGATCCATACCCACAACCGCCCGCATTGATCACCTCAATCTTCTGCCTACTTGAGACGTCCTTCAATCCCCAGAGCGCGTCCTCAAACGGTGCCCGCGCATAGTTCACCGACGATTCCCCCACCACAAAAACCCGAAACGTGTCCGTCCCTTTGGCAATCGGAAAGGTCTGCCACTGAAATGGCACCGTTTCCGACAATCGCTGAACCCACTGCGGCAAGTGCGCCGCCTTTGGGTGGGGGACCGCCTTCGTCGGGCTGGTCATCATCCATCCCGGAAGCAGTGTGCTCGGAACAAACAACCGGCTCTCGGGCGAGAACGACATACCGATGTCCACCAGAATGGGTGGGCGCACCGCTTCCACAACACGAGCAGCGCTTTCCACGCCAACCACAAGCGCCACCAACGGCAACAGCGAATACAAAACGGTCTTCACTAGGCCCAGCCGCACCCGTGGCCCGCGCATGTCTTTTTCCGTTCGATCTGCGTTCAAGTGCAAACTCCTGCCTCGCAGCAATACAATACCAATTCCACTGCAACAACTGGAGCCCCGTGTTTTACTGCCATGATCCCCCACCAGATCACCGTCCTCACCCTAGTCCCCGATTCGGGAGACCGCCTGCCGCGCTGCCTTGCCAGCGTGGCATGGGCCAACCGCATCTTCTGCGTGGTAGACGAGCGCACCAGCGATGGTAGCGACATCGTCGCCCTGCGCCACACGGACTGGGTGGTGCGTCATACCTATGAGAACGCCGCCGCCCAGCGCAACTGGGCCTTGCCGCAAATCGAAACGGAGTGGACGTTGGTGCTGGACGCGGACGAGTGGGTCTCCGCCCCACTGCGCAAACGCATCACCGACATCATAGCTACCCCAGATTCGCTGGATGGATACAGCATCAAACGCGAATCATGGTTTATGGGGCGCCTCATCACCGGGTGCGGCTGGCAGCGCGACTACAACCTCCGCCTCTTCCGCACTGCCAAGGGCCGCTACCTTGACCAGCGCGTCCACTCCCGCGTGCTCGTCGATGGGACCACTGGCCGCATTCACGAGCCCATGTTCCACGACACCTACCGCACCCTCGACGAATACTTCCGCACCTTCCAGCGCTTCACCACCTGGGGCGCGCAAGACGCCTTCGAAAAGGGCAAGCGCGCCCGCCTCTCCGATCTCCTCCTCCGCCCCGTCGCCAAGTTCATCAAGATGTACCTGCTGCGCCACGGTTGGCGCGACGGCTACCACGGCGCCGTGCTCAGTATGCTCGGTGCATTCTCCGTCTTCATGAAATATGCCCGGCTCTGGCAGCTCCAGCGCGCCGCCGCCGGGCTCTCTTCCGCGCCCCCCGCGATTCCCCACGATGAGCCCTGAGCCCCAACGCTGGGCCATGCCGCCCCAACGCTTCGCCCTTATTCTCATCATCCTGCTTGGCGCTGCCCTGCGGCTCTACAATCTCGGTGGTGCCAGCCTCTGGTGGGACGAAGCCAACACCATGAACTACAGCCGCTGGGCGCTGGACCCAGCCACCGCGTTCGATTCCACCTACATCTTTGAGGCCCCCCTCATGGCCTTCCTCGCCGCAACGTGGAACGCCCTCATCAACGCCACCGTCTCCATACCCCTCACCGATCCGCTGCGCGATTTTCTCCTCCGCCTGCTTCCCTGCCTCGTCGGCATCGCCACTCTTCCGCTGCTCTATGTACTCACCCGCAGGCTTACTGCCAATCCCACAGCTGCCCTGTTTGCCACGCTCCTCTTCGCCGTATCGCCCTTCCAGGTTCACTACGCCCAAGAGCTCCGCGTCTACACCATCCACGTGTTCACCGGCCTCGTCTCAATCTACTGCACTTTGCGCGCGCTGGATGGGGGGCGCTGGCCGTGGTGGCTCGGCATGGCCATCGCGAACACCCTCCTCATCTACGGGCACTACACCTCCTTCTGGCTGGTCTTCTTCTTCAATGTCTACTACCTCACCCGCCTTCCCAGCGCCTTCCCCCATATCTTCCGCTGGACCGGATGGAACGCCCTGATGATGATCCTCATCGTCCCCGCGCTCTACCACGCATGGCACTGCAACCAGCACTTCCTCCGCATCGAGTACGACTGGTACCCCCCCCTCACCGCCCGTACCCTCTACATCACCTTCAAGAACCTCACCTATGGCTATGGCCCCCAGGCCTGGGCCTACCAGCCCCTGCTTGCCCTTGCCATAGCCCTTGCCCTGCTCGGGGCATGGTCCCTCCGCAACCGCTGGCAAACCCTCGCCCTCCTGCTCCTGCTGATCCCCGGCCCCGTGCTGCTCAATTTCTTCATGTGGCGCATGAGGGATTTCTCCCTCTACGAAGACCGCATCTTCGCTCTCTCGGCCGCGCTCGCCTGCATTCCCATCGGCGCGGGCATCGCCTGGCTGCGCCCCCCTTGGTTGCGCGGCATGGCCATCGCCACCTTCCTTGCCCTCACCCTGCCCGGCCTCTCCGCTTACTACCGAGGCGACCTGCACCCGCAGATGGAACACCGCATCGCCATATGCGACAAGGTAGACTTTCGCGCTGCTACCGCCTACCTCAACACCGTATGGCAGCCCGGCGACTTCCTTGCCCACGAATCCAACTTCACCACCTTTCCCATGCAGCATTACTTTCAGCATGAACAGGCGCACCTCGGCGCAACCCCCGAAGACGCTGTGATTTATGGCAAGGCCTTTGGCAATCCGGAAGTACTCGAACACCTGCACGCCCTGCCCCTCCTGGCTGAAGAAGCCGTGAAGCCCGCCAAGCGCATCTGGTACATCGAGGCCTTCGGCGTGATTGCAGACGGCGACCCACAAACCCAATCCATCCGCGAATGGCTTCAGCAGCGCTACCCCGTCATCGAGCAGCATGAGTTCGACGGTCTTCGGCTATACTTGTTCGACAAGACAGGAGAAGGGAATCCCGATGCGTAACTTGGCATTTCTGGCAATCGCACTCCTTGGCGGCATCCTCATCGCCGTAGCCGTGTTCATGCCCGTGGCGGGCCGCCCTGCTGCGTCACCGGTTGCAGCCAAGCCCTCCCCAGCAACACGCGCCGCCAAGGGCCCCAACGTGGTCTTCATATTGGTAGACACCCTTCGCGCAGACCGCATCCACGCCCAACGCAATGGCCAGCCCCTCATGCCCAAGCTCGCCGCGCTCGCCGCCCAAGGTCGTGCCTTCACCCACGCCATCAGCCCCGCCAGCCATACCCGTGCTGCGGTCGCCTCCCTCTTCACCGGCCAATACGTGGATACCCACGGGGCTTTCTTCGGAGCCACCAAGTCCAGCACCGGTGCCTACACCGCAGACGCCCTCTCCGCAGACTGGTCCACCATTGCCGAAATGATGACCGCCGCAGGCTACGCCACCTGGGCCTTCATCACCAATGGCAACGTCGACGGGAACTCCGGCTATGCCCAAGGCTTCACGCCAGAAAACTGGGTCTACGAATCCGAAGCTATCGCGGCCCGCGTGACCGATGCCGCACTCGAAAAGGTCGCCGTGTTTAATCAACCCTTCTACCTCTACCTGCACTACTTAGATCCGCACGGTCCGTACTATCCGCCCGACGCGTACCGCGAGATATTCGGTCCCCTGCCCGAGTGGACAGACGCCGACCGTGCCGCGCTGGACCCCAAGCGCCAAATGCCCTACCTGCTCACGCACATCAACCAGATGTTCGGCAAGGCAGCGGCGCAGGCTTTCGAACCCATGACCGAGGCAGGCAAGGAAACCATGCGCATCTGGTACGACGCCGAATGCCGATACACCGACGACGAAGTGTCCCGCCTCGTCGAGTCCATCCGCGCCTCCCACCCCGACACCCTCTTCGTGTTCACCTCCGACCACGGCGAAGAATTCTGGGAACACCAAGGCATGGGCCACGGCACCACGCTCTATCAAGAACAGGTCCGTGTGCCGTTGTTTATCGTCGGCCCGAACGTCGCCCCCGCCGTGATAGACCAGCCCGTGGACACCCTCAGCATCTTCAACACCCTCGCAAGCTATCTCGGCCAATCCGCACCCATCCCCCCTCGCGGGGAAAACCTGCTCGGCCCCGCCCCCAGCGGCACCGCCTATACCCGCACCAAGGGACCCACCTCAGACATCCCCATTGATCTGGAAGCTGCCCTGCAAGGTCAGCGCAAAGGAATTCGGAACAAGCTCACCCAAACCACTACCGCTTACGATCTGGCCACCGACCCCGCCGAACAACAACCCCTGCCCGACCCCGCAGCCACAGACCAGATGAACACACTGTTGAATACCCACGCCGACGAAAACAAGAGCGTTCGCCCCAACCGCATCCAGTCCGAACAGGTCGAGCTGACCCCCGAAAAGCGACAACAACTACTCGACCTCGGCTACGAAGTGAAGTAGGACGGTAATCCAGAGTCTTTACCCCTCCAGCAAATGAATCGCCCGCAGCTCCCGATACCGTTCGTCATAATCCAAACCATACCCCACTACGAATTGATCCTCGATGGTGAAGCCCACATAGTGCGCCGTCACCGGGGCCACGCGCCGCGAGGGTTTGTCCAGCAGCGTAAGTATGCGCAGGCTGGCCAGCCCGAAGGTTTCGAGATGGGCGCATAGTTTCGTGAGCGTCTGGCCCGTGTCGAGTATGTCCTCGACCACAACCACCTCGCGCCCTACAAGGCAATTTAGATCTGCTCCCGTAATCTCCACAGCGTTCCTGCTTTCCGTTCCCGAATAGCTCGAAGCGCGAATGAACTCAATCTCCACTGGGCAATGCATGGCCCGCGCCAAATCGCTGGTCAAATGCAACGCCCCCTTCAACACCCCCAGCAGCACCGGCGCACGCCCGGCATAGTCGCGCGAAACCTCGGCAGCCAACTCGGCAATCCGCACCTGGATGCGGGCCTCGTCGATCAGTGGTTCAGGATTCAGTCGCATCGCTCACCTCAATCTCCACGGCCACAGCTGCGCCACCGTCAATCGCCGCGCACTGCGCCATTGGTCCGCCTACCACCCAGAGGATTTCATCGCCACGACAAACTAGCGGGGTGTGTTTTCTTTGTGGTCCCGGCACGCCCCGCTCCATCAGGATGTCCGAAAGCTTACGGCTTCCCGGCGCGCCCAGTGGGGTCATGCGGTCCCCCTCGCGCCACGCGCGAATGGTCAACCCCGCCCCCGCTAGTTCGGCGTTCAACCATTGCCTGCGCGCATGGCAATACTTCGCCATGCCGCCCGAGGGTGGGGGAGCCACGCGCACCGTAAACCGCAACCCAAAAGCCTCCGCCTCGCCCGGCACGGGTAGTGATGTTTCCACTTCATCAGGCGCATCGTTCTTCACTCGCGCAACAGCAACCCGTCCCGCATAGAGCAACACATCGCCCGGTAAGTTGAGCTGCGCCCCCGTCGCCGCGTCACACGCGAACGCGCACAACGCCTCGATATGCTGAAATTCCGGCGGCATTCCCTGCGCTTCCATCCACGCCATCGCCACCCGCCTGCGCAACGCCAATGGCAAAGCCCGAAATGGCTCGCGATTAATCTGCCCCGTATCGTCTACACACCCAGCCGCTGCTTCCGCCGCCAACCCGCGCAACCAGGCCTCTTCCGCCCGAGCCGCATCCGCGAGCCGCGTCAGCGCGGCATCCACCGACGGGTTATATTCATCTCGCAACAACGGCAACAGGTGATTCCGCACGCGATTGCGCAGCGCGATGTCCTCGTTGTTGGTCGGGTCTTCGCGCCATGTAATGCCCTGACGCACCAGCCACTCCCGAATAGTGTCGCGCTCCAGTCGAATCATGGGCCGCACCACGCGCACGCCATCATGATCTCCCTGCGGCAGTACGCCACCCAGACCACCCGGTCCCGTGCCACGAATGACTCGCAGCAACACGGTCTCGGCTTGGTCGCTCGCCGAGTGCCCCGTTGCAATCGCGGCGCAATCATGTTCGCGCGCCGTCCGCACCAGAAACGCATACCGCACCGCGCGGGCGTGGGCCTCGAAGGAACGCCCTAACGCCCTCGCCTCTTCCAGCACCGCGTGCCGATCCACCACGCACATGAGCCCCAACGCATCCGCCTGCACCCGCACCCACGCCGCATCCTCAGGGCTGGCATCCCGCGACCCATGATCCAAATGCGCCACCACCACCGGGTGCCCCAGCCGAACCAGCGCGTGCAGCAACGTCACAGAATCCCCACCCCCCGAACACGCCACCAACAAACGCGCCCCCGGCGCAACCGCACAATCGCGGGCGAGGGATTCGGAAATGGTATCGAGCAATGCATCGTTCATGGCGAGATTATACGCAGACTTAGGCTCTATCTGTTCCTGATGCGCGCCACTGCCGCGCCCGCATAGCGCCGCAAGTCGCGCGGCGGAATCTCTCCACTACCCACCAACACCACCGCATACACCCCCAAGCCCGCAGAGAACAGCGCCACCAACCCCAGCAAATTCACCGGCAGCGCCTGCCCTAATGCATACACCACGCCCGCAGCCAGCACCGTGGCCAACGCGATCCGCGCAATGCTTGCCCATGGCATGGCCCAGCGCAGGTGCGCCGCGCCTGCCAGCGCAAACATCACTACCATGCTGCCGTTCGACACCACCCGCGCCATGCCCGCGCCGTCGTAGCCATACATGGGAATCAGCAGATAGTTAGCGCCGATGTTAATCACCATCGCCCCCATCGTAAGCAGCAGCAGGAGTCCCGTCCGCTTCGACAGGTGGAGTCCAAGGTTGGCGATATAGGTCAGGCCATACAGGAATGCGGCGACCGCCAGCCATGGGGCTACGCTTGCGGCGGCGGCGGATTCGCCCCGCGCCAAAACACCAAAGGCATGGGGCGCGCCGGTCACCAGCAGCGCGAGCATCGCTCCACCCAACAACAGAAACACGCGCGTAAGTCCTGCCGTCAGCTTCTCCGTCTCCTCGCGCCCTTGCGTTTCCCATGCGATGGACACGCCAGGGATCATCGCCAACGCAAAGGTCTGCAACACCAGCACCATCGGCTGATCCACCAGGTTTACCCCCACCGCATACAGCCCGACGTCCACGTCGCCCTGCAATATTTTCAGCAAATAGCGGTCGCTGTTGTTCACGAAGAAGTTCAGCATCTGCGTGCCGAGTATCGGCCAGCTGTACAGCATCAGGTCCGCACGAATCGCCGCGCGTTGTGCATCGCTAATTGGCTGCGTGTCCTGCGCCCGCGTGGCAGGCAACACCACCAGCACATAGGCGATGAGGTAGGTAATCCCCAGCGACCATAGCATCCCCGAAATGCCCAGCGTTGTGAAGGTGAACAACGCAATCGCCAGCGGCAAGCGCAGCAGCGCATTCAGGCTGGTGCCAGCGGAATAGGCCAAGGGCCGCCGCCGCGCACGCAACACGGAAAGCCCAATCTCGAAGGAACCATAACTGACGAAAGCGAACAGGGCCGCAGGCAGCAGTTCTCGATACGATCCAAACAGGGCATCCGGCCCAAACGCATACACCGCCAGGCCCAGCGCCATGCCGCCCGCCATTGCCACGTTGCGCACGCTGCCCACCACCCGCAGGAATGCCGCTTCGTGCCCGTTCTTCGCGTGGGCCGCGTGAAGCCGCAACACCGCCATGCTCAACCACAGGGCAGTGAGCGTGGCGAGAAACACCACAAACCGCACGCCCAGCTCGTAGCGGCCAATCTCTTCGCTGGTGAAATACGCGGTGAGCACCGTCACCGTCAGCACCTGCACCACCGAGGGGGCGATGCGCCCCGGAAGGTAGAGCAGGGCGTCGCGGCTCACGCTGCCCGTGGTGGGGGGAGGCTGCGACATCAGCGCGCCGTGCGCCGTTCAATGGCCTGGAAGGTGTACACAAACGCCACCGCCATCAACACCCAGAAAATCACGTTCGTCCGCATACCCGCAAAGAGGATCGCCTCGAACATGCCCGATAGCAGCGTGGCACCCAGGCTGATGGCAAAGGCCGTAATCAGTTGCCTGTCCATCTTCTCCATGCCGGGCAATCGCCGCGCCCGCAAAAAAACCGCACCCATGTATCCAAGCAACCCAAAGAACAATGCCGCCCCAAAGAAACCCAGCTCCGCAGGAACGATCAAAAACAGGTTATGTGGCGTCTCCGCCGTCGGCATTCCCTTGTAATAAAAAATCGGGCTGATGCTGTCACTGAACTCCGGCTCGAAGTCGTGCCGCAATTCCAGCCTGGGGTATACCGCATCGGGCGAAACACCGCGAAATGGATGGTCCCACCACACGGCAAGCGCCGTCCGCATACTGTCCGCACGTCGCTCTACCGAGGTGTCCTCGTAATATCCTCGCGACCAGAACCGGCTGAAGTCGTAGGTTTGAAAGAGTATGAGCGGCACGGTGATCGCCACACACAACGCCGCCGCCAAAAGGAACGGCGTGTACCAACGGCGGTTGTCGCGCGTGAGGAACACATAGGCCAGCGTGATGCAGAGCACAATGGCGAGGTTGAGCAGCGCCCCGCGCGACAGCGCAAACAACACGCCGCACAACATGAACAACGCGCACCCCAGGTGGAACACGCGCCAGTGCCAGCCCTTGCCGAGAAATCCATACACCACCGCGATGGGTAGCAGCATGTTGATCACTGCAGCCACATGGTTGGGGTGGCCCAGCGGCAGCCGCCCACGCACCAGGTCCGTCGTTCCCTGAATGGTTCCCTGCCACCCCAGCGCCCCCAGCAACTGACCCGGCAAAATGCCGAAGGCCGAGAGGATGAAACCCGCCAGCCCGCCCAAGCCCACCAGTGCATGGAGACACAGTATCGTGCGTCGATGAGATATGGACCCCGACAACGCCAGCGGCACAAACACCATCGGCAGCAGGATGGCATACGTGGCAAGAGCTTCGCCGATGATGTTGCGGTGTTGCAGATGGTAGCCGAGCAGGTTATTCACGATTACGGTGAAAGCGCAGGAGAAGAAGAATGCCGCCCACAGCCCCATGAAGCGCGATGCAAACACGCCCCCCTCACGCCCCGCCGTGGTGTCTGAAAACTTCCGCATCGTCACCACCAGAAACAGCATCCCCACCTGGAGCGTGGCGGCAAGGTACATGCCCCGGAACTGGAACTCGCCCAGCGGTATCGCCAGGTTCTCATCAAAGCGCTGCATGAGGAAGAATGCCGTAACCGCCGCCCCCACCAGCAGCCCGCCCTCCATTCCGAAGATCGTGAACAGGATGGCCGCGCCGAAAAAGCCGAACACCGCCAGCGCAAGGAGCATGGGAAGAAAATAACCCACCTCCGGAATCAGCCACCCTGCCGCCACGCACGACAGTAATATCACGCCCATCCAGAGGAGGTCCTTGCGACGGCTCGGCGTACCCGCCGCCTCTCCGGGCGTCGCACTCATCGGGTGTGGTAAATGTATTTCGAGTTTACGTTTGTTTCGTAAGGCTCGCTGGGAAAGCGCTCCCCCTTCTGGCAGCGCTCGTAAATCTCGATCGTCTGCTTGGCCAGCGCGTCCCAGTTCAGTTCGCGCTCGATCAGTTCACGCGAGCGCCGCTGCATGTCTTGCCGCCGTGCGTCATCCGCCACCAGCGCCCCCAGCTTTTCTGCAAGGTCGTCCGCGTTGAAGCGTTCAAAATTGAGGCTGTTGCCATTGGCGGAAGAATACTTCGTGTACAGCAGGTCCGGTTGCACCAGCGCCACCCCGCACGAAGCCGCCTCGATCACCGTGCACGACCAGTCCCCTGGCCAGCACCCAATGTCCGAAGCGGAGTAGTGCGCCGTCAACTGATCATGCGGCAGAAAGGCCAGCCACTTCACGTCCTTCGCCATGCCATGCTTGTCGATGATGGCTTGCAGCTCCGACTTGTACGGCTCCGGCGCATTGCCCACCATTAACAGGAACGCGCGCGGGTGCTGCTTCACCACCTTGGCAAAGGCTTCCAGCAAGATGTGGTTGTCTTTCACCTCGGTGATCTTTCCCGAGTTGACGATGACCACCCGGTCCTCGCCAATGCCATACTGCGCGCGCACCGCCTTACCCGCCGCCTCGTCCCGTTTGAATTCTTCCGGGTCCGCCCCAAGGTGGTTCAGCGTCGTAAATTCACGCGGCACGCCCAGTTCCGAATACAGGTACTCCCGCACCTCGTGCGACATCGGCAGCACCCGGCTCACGCTCCGTATCATGATGGGCAGGGCCAGCCGCCGTATCAACTGGTAGAACACCCACTTCTTGTGGGTGTACGGCACCTTGTTGAAGAAGTTGTTATGGTCATCCACGATAAGGGTATAAGGGCGAAACAGGTTCCCGAACATCGTCTGGTAGCTCAACATGCCGTTGATGCAATGCAGGTGGATGATGTCTGGTTTGAACGCATTGATCTCCCGCCACAAGTCTGGGCAGTAGACCCACCAATGCGCGCCCCATTCCCATGTGGTGCGTAGCCGCACCACGTCGAACCCGTCATGCTCATACCGCCCCGCCCCAATGATGCGGTCGTTGTCCGACCAGTTCATCGTTTCCTTGAATGCGGGGTGATAGGCCAGCCGGTCAGAGGTGAGAAGCAGAACTTCATGCCCCAGCCGTTTTTGTGCAGCGGGCAAGTAGTTTTCCTGATATCCCATGTTGCCTTGGAAGTAGGCGGTAACGTGGCAGATTCTCATGGCGTGTGGCGGGCTTATGCCGAAGCGGCGCGGATGTGCGCCACGGTGCGTTCCAGCCCATCGCGCAGCGACGTCTCCGGCTTCCATCCCAATACCCGTGCCGCTTCATCGCCGGTGATGTACACCTTGTCAATCTCGCCCGTGCGTAACGGCGCAAGGTTGGGCTTCTTCTCAAAACCGATGATCGCCGCCAGCGTGTCGTACAGCTCCTGCACCGAAGTGCCCTTGCCAGACCCCGTGTTCACGCAGGCAGCATCGCCCGCGTCCAGCGCCAGCAAGTTGGCCCGCGCAATGTCGCCCACATACACATAGTCGCGCAGCGGTTCGCCAAATCCAAACAGTGTCGGCGTCTCGCCCTTCAGCATCATCCCCGCCAAAATACTGCACACGCCTGCTTCGCCATCATGTCGCTGGCGCGGGCCATACACGTTCGGAAAACGCAGAATCGTATACGGCAGCTTGTAAAGGTTCCGGTACAAGCGCAGGTACTGCTCAAAGCCCAGCTTGCTTGCCGCATAGTGGCACTTGGGGTTGGGCTCGGTGCGCTCATCGGCGGGCAACACCTTCGGCTCCCCATAGATTGCGCCACCCGTCGATGCAAAAATGAACTTTCCCACGCCATGCTTCACGCAGTTCTCAAGCAGGTTAATGCCGCCGAGAATGTTTACCTCTGCGTCGAATATCGGGTCTTCCAGGCTACGCCGCACGTCGATCTGCGCAGCCAAGTGGTTCACCACCTCCGGCTTCACCTCGGCGAATACCTCCGCCAGGTTCAGGCTGCGCACGTCCAGCTCAATGAAATTTGCCGCCGGGTTCAGGTTGCTCCTGTTGCCGGAGAACAAGTTGTCCAACACCGTCACCTCGTGCCCCGCCAATACATAGGCGTCCACCACGTGCGACCCGATAAACCCGGCTCCGCCGGTGACTAGAATTCTGGACATGCGTAAAGCTCCGGTGCCGCACCGGGCAACGCAAACGCGCCACCCAGTCCCCAATTCCCCGTACTTTACCACGCGCCCGAACAGGGCAACAAACGCCCCTAAAAATGTGCCAGCAGCGCATTGGTCAACGCCTGCGCATAATCCTGCCGCCACTCCGGATCCGCCAGCCGCTCGCGGTCTGTGGCGTTGTTCAGGTTCGCCGTCTCCACCAGCACCTTCGTGGGTATCAGGTTGTTACGCAACACCGCTGGCACATACGCCGTGCCCTTGCCCTGCCGTATCACGTTGCGAATCGGGTCGCCATGTTTGTTCACTGCTATCTGCGGCGTGTGCGCCCGCAGCGTTTCAATCAAACGCTCGGCAAAATTCCGGGACAAGGCCTCGTCGCGCGAGCGATCCGGGCCCGTGGTCTTCACCGCAGCGTGCCCGTTGGTTTCTTCATAGTCTGCATACACCACCCCCGAGGGCTGCTCGGTATCCCGCCGATACTTCGCCCCCGGCACATACACCATCGTCCCCCGCATCTTCTCGTGCAGCGCATCGCAATGAATGCTGATAAACACCACCTTGCGCGGGTCCACCCCCTTCTTGCACTCGCGCCGGTAAATGTCGTTCGACAAATACCACCGCAGGTTCGCGCTCACCTTCGCGTCCTCGTTCCAATAGCGCGGCGTTGTCAGCAATTCCTCGGTCTTGTCCGACGTGAACCGTGTCACGTTGCGCGGCTCATAGCCTTGCTTCGGGTCCGTCATCGTGAAATACACCTTCGCCCGTGTCGTGCTTTCCAGCAATATCTTCAGGCGGCAGGCCATGTCGTAGTTCAGCTCATCCTCATACAGCCCGGCCTCTGGGTTCGATGCGCCTTGGTCCCTGCCCCCGTGGCCTGGGTCAATCACCACCACCACGCCCTCCAGCCGGTTCGACTGCACCCGCGTCTCGCGCAGGCGTGCAGCTTCCTGCTTCATCGACTCAAAGCCCTTGCGCTCCGCGCTCTCCTCCGGCCAATACCGGTCGCTCAAAATATCCATCGGAATGCGGATGGCCTGCCCCGCGTCGATACGGGTGGGGTCCGATATCCCGCTACGCGCCAGTACGGTGTCGCAGGCAGCGTTGATGTCCTCGCGCGTCTGGAAATCCGTAAACCGCACCACCACCGCCGTATACACCGCCTCGCCCCGCTTTAAGCGATACGCCGCATATGGCCCGCGATCGTCCTTGCCATAGGTCAAATCGCCGGATGCCAACATTGGCGGTTCGCCCTCGCCCTCCGCCCCGCGCGCATGTGGAGGGGGAGATGCAAGCACAGGTTGCTGCAAGGGGGTGGGCTGAGGCGTGGCGACAGGTTCTGGCGCGGGAGTCGCTTCCTCGGGGACCCGGGGTTCAGCACGCACGGTATTCACGCCTCGCCCGCGCGAATTGCGCTCGCGCGGCGTGGTCTTCATCACTGGTTCAGCCGCAGGCTGCGTCCGCTTCACCCCCTCCGATCGCGTGCCGGGTTTGGTCTGTGAAGGGGGTGTTTTAGTTTCCGCCAGCGGCGCTGCCTTGGATTCCGCCAACGGTGCCGATTTGGATTGTTGCTGCGGTGCGCCTTTCGCCATCGGCTTTGGGGGTTCTGGTGGCGCAATTCGCTTGGTCGAGGGGACCTGTAAAGTGGCTAGCAGCAATTCTTTCGGAACGAATACTCGCTCGCCGCGTTCAAGACTTGGGCCCGTGGCCTGGTTTTCTGGCAGGTGCAGCACCTTCGCCGTTGCCTTGCTCGAACCGGTAAGCCACAGCGTCACCGCCTGCCACGTCTCTTGCCCCTGTTCCCCCGAAAATCCCACCGTGTGCCACCAGCCCCGCTGATCCGCATAGTCATAAGGAAAAAGCGTTTCAATCAGCAGCCGCTGCGCCCCGCCGTTTAACTGCTGCCGGGGGATGACGGCTGATTGCAGCCCCTTATACCGCGACCACTCCGCCGGGTTCGCAAGGTAGGGGGACAGACGCTGCTGCGCCAACGCGCCCTCGGGGCGGCATTCCAGAAAGATGAATTGCCCGTCCCGAATCGCTGCAAACACCCCGTCTCCAATGCGCTGCCGCACAACCACAGCAGCCCCGGCTTCCCCCGAAAGGCACAACGCTCCGGCTAACGCAGTCAGCGCCAGACACAATCGCAACCCTGTGCCAATGCCGTGCATGAACCTTCCGCTACCCCCAATCTGACAGCGCCCCCTACTATATACATTTGCGGAATTATTGACAAGCACAAGATATGGTGGAAAGCTTGAAAAGTTCTGCCAATTATGGCCAATAACCGTCAGCAAGAAATCTCAGATCTTCTTCTCTTGCAGACCGAACTGGGTGTCGTAGAGGCGCTTGTAGAGTCCACCCTGTGCAAGCAGCTCGTCGTGCTTGCCTTGCTGCACCACACGGCCTGCCTCCATCACCACGATGCGATCCGCGCGGCGGACGGTGGAAAGGCGGTGGGCGATGACGACGGCGGTGCGGCCCTCGATGAAGTGGTCGAGCGCTTCCTGTATCAGGCGTTCGCTTTCGGAATCGAGGCTCGATGTGGCCTCGTCGAGGATGAGGATGGCCGGGTCTTTGATCACCGCGCGCGCGATGGCAATACGCTGACGCTGCCCGCCGGAGAGCGACGAGCCCGCCTCAGCCAGCGTGGTGTCGTAACCCTTTGGCAACTTCTCGATGAACTCTGCCGCGTTGGCCGCGCGCGCTGCGGCACGCAGGCGGTCTTCGGAAAAGTCCTCGCGCCCAAAGGTGATGTTCGCGCGGATGGTCTCTGCGAAGAGGATCGTATCCTGGGTCACCATGCCGATCTGGTCGCGCAGGCTGGCGCTGGTGATATCGCGCAGGTCGTGCCCGTCAATCTTCAGCGAGCCGCCGGTCACATCGTAAAAGCGCGGCAACAGCTTCACCAGCGTGCTCTTGCCCGCGCCGCTCGGCCCCACCAGTGCGACCATTTCGCCCTTGGGTATTTCGAGGGTAAGGCCATCAATCACGTTGGGGCAACCCTCGTAAGCGAAGGTAACATTCTCAAAGCGCACGCACTGCGTGAAGGCGGGGAGCGCAAGCGCGCCGGGCCTGTCGCACACCGCAGGCTTCAGGTCGATGAACTCGAACACCCGCTCGGCGCTGGCCACGCTGGTCTGTATCTGGTTGTTCACCGACGACAGCTTGCGCACCGGGTCGAGCAACATTGCAAGGGAGAAATACAACTGGGTGAGGTCGCCCGCATCGAGCTGGCCCGCCACCACACGCTGCCCACTGAGCAGCACAAAGCCCACCACGCCCAGCACCAGCAGGAATTCCGTGGTGGGATCGGTGGCCGCGTTCAGCCCCACAATGCGCAACAGGAACTGGCGCAGCCGCCCGATTTCGGTATGCACGCGGGCAGTCTCGTAGCCTTCCATGTTGAAGCTCTTCACAATCTGGATGCCCTGCACCGTCTCTTGCACCACCGATGCCATGTTGGCAATCTTCTGCAGCGAGCGGCGCACGCTCTTGCGCACCTTCTTGCCGATGCGCACGAGGATATAAAGCACCACCGGCAGCACGCACACGCCCATGAGCGTAAGCCACAGGTCCACCGATATGGCGACCCACAGGAACATGACCAGCTTCAGCGGCTCGCGCATCAGCTTCACAAAAACGCCCGCAAGACCGTTGTTCACCATGAAGATGTCGTTGGTGAA
>JBIKMR010000150.1:0-10488 GCA_044359155.1 Candidatus Hydrogenedentales bacterium
CAGCAACACCCCGCGCGGTATCGTGCTTTCCGACGCATAGACCCCGACGGGCTCGGCACCAAAGGCATCCCGCAGCAGCGGTATCGCCACCCCCGGAACCTCGCGTGCTACAAATACCTTAAGCATGCGTTCCCGCTTTCCATCTCAAATTCTTTCTTCATGAAACAGCATGGCAGCTTCGCAATACTGCTCGAACGCCGCCGCATCTCCAAACACCCGCCTTGGCACCACGAAGCCATTCGGCCCCACGAACAACAGGAACAAATAGTCTTCCGTCTGCCCCACCTGAGTGACTCCGGCCCAAGGCGCGCGGCCTGTGCCGTGCGCGTTGTCCAGCCGAATCCCCTCGGGTTCCAGCGTAATCGTCACGGGCTCCAGCATCCGCTTGCGCACGCCATACTGCACCGACCAGCGGGCAACCGTGGGGCGCAAGTACCACAGGCAAAACCAGCCCAGCCCCACGATGATCGGGATACCCGTGCTCAGGTAGAGCGCAAACTTCGCAGGGTCCTTGATGCCCCACTCAGGATGCGTGCTCGCAGTAATCGCCCACAGCGCCGCCGCCAGCACAGGGGCCGTCTTCATGATGCGGTCCCGCCGTCGCCCCGAGCGCGTGTTCTTATAGTAGTAATCAGAAAGCGCGGCGATGTCGTCTTCCGTCAACGACACCGCCGCGCTCAAGTGTTCCTGAATCTCAGCCACAATTAGAACCTACACGTTGTACGTCGTAGACGCCGTCGTGCCGCCGCGACCGGTCCAGTTGGTATGGAAGAATTCGCCGCGCGGCTTGTCCACGCGCTCGTAGGTGTGTGCGCCGAAGTAATCGCGCTGCGCCTGCAACAGGTTGGCGGGCAGCCGCTCGCTGCGGTAGCCATCGAAGTAGGCCAGTGCCGCGCCCAGCGCGGGGGTGGGAATGCCCCAGTTGATCGCCGACGTAATCACCCGGCGCCACGAGGCCTGCGCGTTTTCGATGGCGTCCTTGAAGAAGGGGTCGAGCATCAGGTTGACTAGCGCAGGGTCGTTCTCAAAGGCTTCCTTAATCTTGCCAAGGAACGCCGAGCGGATGATGCAGCCACCGCGCCACATCAGGGCGATGCCGCCATAGTTGAGGTTCCATCCATTGGTCTTCGCCACGGCCCTCATCAACTGGTAGCCCTGCGCGTAGCTCACAATCTTCGACGCATACAGCGCCTGCCGCAGGTCGTTCACAAACTCGGCCTTGTCCACGCTAGCGCCGGGAGCGTCCAGCTTGATCAGCTTGCTTGCCGCCACACGCTCGTCTTTCAGCGCGGACAGGCAGCGGGCAAACACGGCCTCGCCGATCAGCGTCAAGGGCTGGCCCTCGTCCAGCGCGGATATCACCGTCCACTTGCCCGTGCCCTTCTGGCCTGCCGTGTCGAGAATTACGTCCACCGTGTGCGCGCCGTTCTCGTCGGTGTGCGCCAGGATGTCCCGCGTGATCTCGACGAGGTACGAGTCCAGGTCGCCGGTGTTCCACTCCGCAAAGACTTCATGCATCTCTGCGTTGCTCAGGCCGAGGCCCTCCTTCATCAACTGGTAGGTCTCGCAGATCATTTGCATGTCGCCATACTCGATGCCATTGTGAACCATCTTAACAAAGTGGCCCGCGCCGCCCTCACCTACCCAGTCGCAGCAGGGTTCGCCGCTCGAAGTCTTGGCCGAGATGCCCTGGAAGATGGGCTTCACATGCGGCCACGCCACCGGGCTGCCGCCCGGCATGATCGATGGCCCCTTCAGCGCGCCCTCCTCGCCGCCGCTCACGCCCGTGCCGATGTATAGCAGTCCCTTCGATTCGAGATACGCCGTGCGGCGGCTCGAATCGGTGTAGAGTGAATTGCCGCCATCAATCACAATGTCGCCCGGTTCGAGGTGGGGGATAAGCTGCTCGATGAAATCATCCACCGGCTGCCCCGCCTTCACCAGCATCATCACCTTGCGCGGCTTCTCGAGGTTGGCGCACAGCTCTGCAATCGTCTTGCAGCCCACAAAATTCTTCCCCGCGCCCCGCCCGGCAATGAAAGATTCCATCTTGTCCACGGTGCGGTTGAACACCGCCACCTTGTACCCATGGCTCTCCATGTTCAGGACCAGGTTTTCACCCATCACCGCCAAGCCAATCAGCCCAATGTCACACAGCTTGTCGCTCATCTATTCATCCTCGCTAAGGTTGGTTTACACTTTCGTCATTCCCGCGCAGGCGGGACTCTATTGCACTTCTTCCCCCACGGGGAACCCTGCCTTGCGTGCGGGTTCCTGCGTGCGGGCGAGGTGGTGGATCAACTGTATGGTGTTGCCGCTCTGCAAAATGGGCGACACGGCCACCAGCGTCCAGCCTTCTGCGCCCAGGCGGTGCAGCACGCTGTCGAGGCTCTGGTCGTCGAGGTAGCCTTCTTCCACTTTCCAGGGCAGGGTCTTGTATTCAATCGAGTTCAGGGGCATGACATTTATCCCTTCGCGCGCAATGCTTGCAGTTGATACTCGGGCAGCTTCTTTTCGGCAAAGATGGGCTGGAAGCGGGTGAAGCGTTGGCGACCGTTGATCACCGGCACACTGGCCCAGTCTTCTCCCACCAGCGGCTGGGCGTAGCGCACAAAGTCATCGGTCACGTCGATCTTGTTCGGCGCAATCCATGCCTTCGGCAGGGTGCGCTCGGAATTGGCGACTTGTTCCAGCGGCACCTTGTCGTAGTCCACAGTGTAGATCATTCCATGTCGCCGGAGTATCGTGGCCATGTAGCCGCTCTCGCCTGCCGCCGCAATCTCCACCGCCTTTTGCCCCACGCGGTATGCCTCGTCCAAATCCACCACACTCGCATAGGCTGCCGTGGCGCGCTGGTCCGTACCCGGCACTTGCCCACGCGCGGCACCTGGCACCGGCAAGCCCCGGCTGTTGAGCAGGTTCACCACCTGCTGGGCGGCGGTTATCTTGGACGACGAGAATTGCGTATGCCCGAACGAGTCCTTCGTCTCGCCCAGGTCGCCCACCTCGAAGCCCTCGCTCACCACCAGCACCACGCGCCCATCGCGCTGCAACTGGGTGGCCACGTTGTCGCACAGTTCCTCGGCGGACACTTCTGCCTCGGGCACATAGATTTGCAGCGGCATCTGGCGCTTGGGGTCGGCCAGGCGGGCGGCAGCGGGAATGAACCCAATCTTCCGGCCCATCGCCTGCAACACCAGCACCGGGTCCGCCGGGTGCGACCCTGCATTCTCTTCGTTCGCGTTCTGCACCATCGCCATCCAATACCGCGCCACGCTGCCGAAGCCGGGCGTGTGGTCGATCAGCTTGAACTCCTGGTCGCCCACGTCGTTGTCGATCGTCTTGGGCACGCCCACCGCCACCAGGTCCAGCCCGCGCTGTTGGGCCAGCTGGGCCACCTTGTGCGCGGTGTCCATCGAGTCGTTGCCGCCGTTATAAAAGAAGTAGCCCACGTTGTGCGCCTTGAAGACTTCTATCACCCGCTCGAAGTCTTCCTGCTGCGAAGGCTTCAACTTATAGCGGCAGGTGCCGATGGCACCGGCGGCTGGGGTATAGCGCAGCAGCGCGACTTCGTCCTCATCCTGCGAGCTCAGGTTCAGCAGCTCCTCCTTCAACACCCCCTCGATGCCATGCCATCCCCCATATACTGTCCCGAACGTTGCAGTGTAGGACTTGCAGGCGTCGATGACCCCGCGCAGGGAACTGTTGATAACGGGGCTGGGTCCGCCCGACTGGGCCACCACCACGTTCTTCGGCATTCGCGCTACTCCTTCTTGCCGGGGCTTTGCCTCGGCGATACGCGGTCCAGAAAGAACACGCGCTGATCCTGCGATATCTGGCTGCGGAGGACCTTCGCTTCCTGGTCTTCCGGGTTGGCTTCGAGCAGGGGGTCGATGGCCTGAAACCCGGCCAGCCGCCCCAAGGCGAGATAGCTGGCCGTGGCGAATTCGAGCCGCTGCTCCCGCTCCAGCTTGGCGGTATCATATAAGCCGCGCGCGCGCTGGTAAAACTCTTGCGCGCCGGGCAGGTCGCCGCCGCGTTCACGGGCCATGCCTTGCAAGAGCACAGCAGTGGGGCGGGCGGGGTTCAATTGCTCGGCGGTATCCAGCGAGGCCAGGGCCTCGGCCTCGCGGTCAAGCCGGAAAAGGGCTTCCGCCAGCAGTACGTGGGCATCGTAGAAATCGGGGGATTCTACAATCGCCGCGCGCGCGGCGGATTCCGCCGTGGCATCGTCTGCGCCATGCAGCGCCACCCGCCCGTCGATGTATTGCTCTTGCGCATATAAAGGTATGGCCGAGGCCGGGGGCTTTGCGGCGCAGCCGAGCGGTATGGATAGAAGCATACCCATAATCAGGGCATGACAAATGCATACATGAATTCGTGTATATACTTTTACATATTGCGGTATGGCTATTGATAGCGTCATGTGCGTTCCGATTCGAGACGGTAGAGGATTTCCCCCGCGCGCTCTACCAGCAGCCTGCCCTCGTGCTGTCGGTTGCGCCAGTCTTCGGGGTTGATGCTGGCCGGGTCGCGGTAGCCAAGGTTGATTTCCCTACACACAGACTCGGGAATTCCAGTGGCTAGCGTCACCTGAACACGGGGGGACTCGACGCCGTTTATATACGTGCCGCCCCCGCGCACGTGGGTCGAGTGGGCGAGGATGCCTCCGGGCACATCGGCGAAGCGTTCCATCTGGTTCGTAAAGTAATCGCGCACGTGGTAGCCAATGCGACGGATCAGGTCGCCGTGGGTGACGCTGACTTCCTTCACGTGGGGGGCGTAGATGATTAGCTCGCCGCCATCTGCCACGACGGGCTCCAGCTTGTACATGCACTTGCCCGCCACCCACAGGTCTTCGTACATGGCGGGTGCAATGGCGAGGACAGAGGTATAGGGGGATGTTTCATGGCGGATGTGGGTGCGGGCGGAAAGATCGGCGGCGGTTTCCCATGCGTCCTCGGGTTTGCCGAAGAAGAGGGCGCGGGTTTCCTTTGCCACCACGGTGAGGCAGAGGGCATAGCGCTCGCGTGGGATGAGCGCCGTGGCCGCGTTGATCACGTCGCGCACGGCGGTGTGCTTGGTGCCGATGATGGTGCGGTTGGTGATCAGCGCGCCCAGCCAGTGGAACAGGTTCAGTATTTCCGGGCCAGATACGCCGGGGAAGAAGTACTTGTTGCCTCCGCTGAAGCCCACCACTTCGTGCGGAAACACCGGGCCAGTGACCAGGAGGATGTCATGGTCCAGCACGCGCCGGTTGATCTTCACCTCGACCGGGTCCGCCATGCGCCCGCCGGTAAGCCGCGCCACCTCGGCGGAATCCAGCCAGCCCAGCGAGGCCAGCTCCGCCGGGTTGTCCCACGCGTGGTTGAAGATATTTATGGTGCCCTCGCCCCCGCTTCGGGGGAGAGGGTTAGGGTGAGGGGGAGAGCCCGCGCCCACAACCCGATACCCGCCCTCCTCCGCGCCCGCGCCCAGGTGCTCCGCAATCATCGCCTCGCTCATGGGGGGATGTGTGCCCAGGGCAATCAGAAAGTTCAACTCAGCCGCGCGCGGACCCACCGCTTCCACCACGGCCCGGAATACTTCCGGCATCGGCATACTCCGCGTGTGGTCGGGGATGATGCACAACACCCGCTTTCCCTCGGAGGGAAGGGAAGCCATCGCCGCACAAACGTGGGCCACGATGTCGTCGGGGGCGATGGAAGATTCTAGGGCTGAGTGTTGGTAAAGCACGCGGAGTCGTCCTTGGAATGGCGGGGATTATAGCAGGCCGCATTGTTGTGGCGTGGTCTCCTGACCGCGCCACTCTTCCGACCGAAGGTCTCCTCTTGAGCGTGGGCACTCGCCGCAGGAGCGGCGGGAGATGCGTTATCCCGCGCAGACGCGGGACTGAGCGGTGTAACGAGGATGCCTTTAGCGAACTTGGAAGCCCAACCCCTTGAGCGTGGCAACGAGTTCTTCGGGGGCGTTGTGTATGGTGGTGTGTTGGAACTCGCGGCGTTGGCGGTAGTTTTTTCGTAGGTTGTCGAAGTGTTTGCCGCGTTCTTCGGGGGGCAGGGCGAGGGCCTCGCGTAGGTGGGTGTCGTCGGTGTGGATGGTGTAGAGCTTGCGGATAATTTCCAGAAGTGATTCCGCGCCGTCTATGGTGGGCACTTCGGGCTGGGGCAGCAGGGCGTTGGGGGTCCAACTTGGGGCGATGCCGAAGTGTTGGCAGGCGGCGTGGTATATCTGGGTGGTGCCATTCACTTTGCCGTCGAAGGAATACCCGGCGATGTGGGGGGTGGCGAGGAAGGCGCGGTTGATGAGTTCCTCGGGCACGTCAGGTTCGCCTTCCCACACGTCGAGCACGGCGGCGGCAATATGGCCGGAATCGAGCGCGGCGATCAGCGCGGCGGAATCGATGACGGGGCCGCGCGCTGTATTCAGGATAATGGCACCGGGCTTGGCGCGGGAGAGGGTGTCGGCGTTGATCAGGTGGCGCGTGGGGTACGGCCCGCTTTTTTCGAGGGGCACGTGTAGGGTGATGAAGTCGCAGGCGAGGGCTTCGTCGAGGGGGGCGAAGGCCACAACGGCGGAGTCCTCGTGGGAGTTCCCCCTCACCCTATCCCTCTCCCCCGAAGACGGGGGCGAGGGGACAAAAGCAGCGGCTAATGGCGGATCGTTGATGACGACGCGGAGGCCGAGGGCTTTGGCCTTTGCGGCTACACGTTTGCCCACATGTCCGTAGCCGATGATGCCGAGGCTATTGCCTGCCTTTGCTACACGTTCCAGCAGGGCGGCGGTGATGTATTCGGAGACGCTGTTGGCGTTGCATCCGGGGGCGCTGGCGAAGCCGATGTTGTTGGCGGCCAGCCAGGGTTTGTCGATGTGGTCTTCACCGATGGTGCAGGTGCCCACGAAGCGGACGGGGGTTCCCTCAAGTAGGGCGGCGTTTACCTTGGTAATCGAGCGGACGATGAGCGCGTCGGCCTGGGCCAAGTGCTCGCGGGTGATGCCGCGCCCCGGCAAGGTGGTCACGTTGCCGAGGGTGCCAAAGGCCTCTGGTGCAAAGGGGATATTCTGGTCGGCGATGATGTTCATGGGTGTCTGCAATCGATCGGACTGATCAGGCTGATCCGTCCGATCTTAATTGCCTGCTTGCTTGAGGGTGTCGATTGCGGTGAGATAGGAGTCGTGGCGGTAAATGTAGGAACCGGCCACCAGCACATTCGCGCCTGCTTCCACGGCTTGCTTGGCGGTGATGTCGTCAATGCCGCCGTCCACTTGCAGGTCGCGGTTGCCAATCATGGCGCGCACGTTTCGAATCTTGCGGAGCATGTCGGGGATGAAGGCCTGTCCGCCGAAGCCGGGGTTCACGGTCATCACGAGTACAAAGTCCACGTATTCGGCGACAAACTCGATGGCCTCTTCGGAAGTGGCGGGGTTTAGCACGATGCCGGGCGAGCAGCCCAGGTCGCGGATGCGCTCGATGGTGCGCAGCGGGTGGTGGGTCGCCTCGATGTGGAAGCTGATGTTGTCGGCACCCGCGTTGGCGAAATCGGCAATGAACTCGTCGGGGTTGGATATCATCAGGTGAACATCGAGCGGCACGGTGCTGTGCTTGCGTATGGCGCTGACCACGGGCGGCCCCATGGTGATGTTCGGGGTGAAGTGCCCGTCCATCACGTCCACGTGTATCCAGTCCGCGCCCGCCTCGATAACGGATTCGATTTCTTCGCCAAGCCGGGCGAAGTCGCTGGCGAGGATGGAGGGGGCGATTTTTATTTCGGGCATGGTGTGGTTAGTTCTCGCTGATGGGGTCTGAAGGGGGCCGACCGTTTTTAAGGTAATACGATTTTTCGAGCTTGCCGTCGGTGTAGATTTCCACCATGGCCTCGTTGGTGTAGGGCACGCTCAGGCGTATGGCCGCGCCGGAAACGTAGGTGGCCTGGGCGTTGGCGTCATAGGCGGGGGCCTTGCGCCAGAGGGTCGAGCGGTCCCCGGCTTCGTCCACCATGTCCACGCGCACGTCACGGTCAAACCAGTCGTAAGGCATCACGTGTCGCACTTCGGTCTCGAAGGCTTTGCCCTCTTCGCCCTCGGTGGCGGAGGATTTCACGAAGTAGGTGACCGCCTGTCCCTGGTAGATCATCGTGTCGGGTGCGGGTTCCTGATCCAGCACCACGCCTTCTTCCGCTTCGGACTGGTCGGATTCCTGCTTGATTAACTGCACGCCGTAGGGCGCCATCATCTTTTCCATGTCTTCAATCTTCATGCCGCGAATGTCCGGCATGAAGTTGCCCGCCTCGCCGTGGCCGCCGCTCACCAGCAGATGCACCGCGCCGCCCGAGGGTATGCCGCGCCCGGGGCCGGGGTCTTGCGCCAGCACGGTGTCGCGCGGCATTTCACTGGGGATGCGCGCCACGGTGGCGATGGTAAAGCGGGAAGAGGTGAGGGTCTTGCGCGCGTCCTCAAGCGAAATGCGGCGCAGGTCGGGTGCGGTCTGGAAGTCTGCGCCCATGCTCACCGTGGGGTATACCTTGCGACCCGAGCGCACCACTCGGCCCGGCTCGGGGCGCTGGGTGATGACTTGGTAAACGGGGGCGGTGGCGTGGGGGACCTGGGCCTGCTTGCCCATTTCCAGCCCCTGCTCCGCCAGCATCAGGGCGGCCTCGGTAATGGGCACGCCGGTGATGTCGGGCACGGTCACGTGTTCGCCACCGCTCAGGGCTTCGGAATAGACCCAGTATCCCGCGCCCGCCATCACGATGATGAAGAAGGCAGTGGCGACGGACCACTGGATAAGCCAACTGAAAAAGGCAAGGACGAGATAGCCCGAGTTCAGGACAAGACCCGTAGCCGCGTCAAGTAGAATCCGTCCAACCCCTCCCTGCCGGGGTGGGTCTGGTATTGTCCCTGGGTAATTTTCCACGGGTTGAGCAGCTCCGGTCCGTCTTCGAGCGCGACGCCGCCCTCGCGCAATATAGCGTCTGTTACGCCCCGCGTTTCCTGCGGGGTGAAGGTGCAAACTGAATAGATGACGCGGCCACCGGGCCGGGCGCATTGAAGCGCGGATCGTAACAATGCCAGTTGCTGTGCTGCAAGCCGGGCAACGGCACCCTCGTCGGTGCGGTACTTCAGGTCCGGGTGCCTGCGCAGTGTACCCCATCCGCTGCATGGCGCGTCGAGCAGCACGGCGTCAAAGTCCCGGCCAAAAGGCGGGTGGTTTCCATTGGCGCAGAGCAACTGCGGCATGGGCAAGCCCAGCCTCTCGGCGTTGTCTGCAATCAGCCCCAGCTTATAGCGGCCCACGTCCATCGCCACCACCTCGGCTTCGCCATTCGACAACTGCGCCATGTGGGTGGATTTCCCTCCCGGCGCGGCACACATATCCAATACGCGTTCCCCCGGCTTGGGTTCCACCAAATGCGGCGGCAGCATGGATGCGGGGTCCTGAATGAAAAACATGCCCTGTCGGAAGGCGTCGCTCTGCACCAGTCCGTGGCCGGAGAGAACGGTGAGTTCTTCCGGCACGCCGGTCAGGTGCTGGGTGAGGATGTCGCGCTTGGCCAGGGTTTCTTGCAGGCGCTCGGGCGTGGTGCGCAGGGTGTTCACGCGGATGGTGGGCGGGGTTTCCTCGGCGGCCCATGCGCAGAGGTGTTCCGTTTCGTGCTGTCCGAATTCGGTCAGCCAATTGCGCACCATCCACAGCGGCATCGAATAGCGCACGCTGAGGAAGCGGTCCAGTGCTTTCTCCCGGTCAGGCAGGGCCACGGCATCGAGGCTGGTGGGGGCTTTGCGCAACACGGCATTCGCCACCTTGGCCAGCCCGGCGTGGCCGCGCTTCTTTGCCAGGTCCACCGAGGTATGCACCATGGCTGGGAAGGTGACGGTGTTGCAAAAGAGGGCCTGGTATACACCCATACGCAGCACGGCCAGCACGGGCAAGGGCAGCTTGTCGAGCGGCTGCGAGCAGAGGCGGTTGAGGATGTGGTCGCACAGCAGCAGGTGGCGGGTGGTGCCGTAGACCAACTGCGTGAGGAACCGCCTGCCCCGGTCAGACATCTCGCGACGGCGGATGGTCTTGTCCAGGCTTTGGTCCAGGCGGGAACGATTCTCGAACACGCGCAAGAGCACGTCGATGGCGGCGTCGCGTACGGGGTCCACCATCATGCGTCTCCTGTTGGGGTGTGGAATTGTTCGCCCACGGTGATACGTGCGCCGGGCAGGTATTCTCGCACAGTCATGGCGCGTTTGCCGGGGGCTTGCAGTTTGGTAATGGCGAGCGTGCCATCACCCGTGGCCACGTGTAGGGCGTCGGGGGTGATGACGGTGATGGTGCCGGGGGCGGAAATGTCCCCATCACAAATACTGGTGGCATTGTAAATCTTGAAAAGCTCGCCACGGAAGAGGGATTGGGCGACGGGCCAGGGGACGGCACCGCGCACTTGGGCGGCGAGTTCTTTGGCGGGGCGGGTCCAGTCGATGTAGCCGTGTTGCTTGGAG
>JBIKMR010000151.1:0-10458 GCA_044359155.1 Candidatus Hydrogenedentales bacterium
CCCATGACCCAGACCGCAGTCATCGGTTGGAACGCCCGCTGCGAAGTGCACGAACTTTTCAAGCCGCAGGACGTGCTCCAGGTGCGCAAGCAATACCCCGACGCCGTCATCCTTGCCCACCCCGAATGCAGCCCCGAAGTCGTCGCCCTCGTCGATGTCACCGGCAGCACCAAGGTGATGGCCGACTATGTCGAGCAGACCGACGCCCCTCGCTATGCCCTCTTCACCGAGTGCAGCATGGGCGACAACCTTGCCGCGCAGTTCCCGCACCGGGAAATGGTGCGGTCGTGCAGCCTGCGCTGCCGGCACATGAACACGATTACGCTGGAAGACACCCTCGCCGCGCTCGAGCGCAAGCAGTACGAGGTCAAGCTGTCGCCCGAGATCATCGCGCGCGCCAAGAAGCCCATCGACCGCATGTTGCAGATTCGATAGCCGCCGCCATGCCTTACTTCAAGAGTTCCCAGATTGTCCCCGGAAAAGGCTACGCCTGGACCTTTTACGAGCTGAACGACACCGGCACGGTTACCCGCCAGCTCACCTGGATAGACGGCACCAACGAAATTTCCCGCGTGCCCGACCCCATCGTGAAGCGCCTCATGCGCCCCGAAATGTGCGAACCCGCCGAAGCCGAAGAGTTCGCCTCCCTCTGGGACAGCCGCTTGGGGTAGGCAAGGAGTCATGCAGCCAATGAATACTGCCAACAACTTCTTGTCCCACTTTCCCATTCATCGCATTGGTCCCATCCGTCCCATAGGTTCCCTGTTCCCATGACCATCCACCCCCGCGATCAATTCCAAGCCGAAGACAAGGTGCTCCCCTTCAAGGGTGCCGATGCCATCGACTCCGCCTGCCTCGAAACCTTTGCCTACGATTACGCGGGCACGCCGCACGGCAGCGCCATGGAAATCGTCACCGAGACCAACGAGTTCACTTCGGTGTGCCCGTTCTCCGGCCTGCCCGATTTCGCCATCATCCGCATCGCCTACGTGCCGCAGGCCCACTGCATCGAGCTGCGCTCGCTGAAGTATTACCTGCTCTCCTACCGCGACGTGGGCATATGGTACGAGCATCTGGTCAATCGTATGCTCGAAGACTTGGCGCGCTGCTGCCGCCCCAGCCGCATGAAGATTGACATCACCTGCAACCCGCGCGGCGGCCTTGCCAGCACGGTCACTGCCACGTATGATGCAGCAACGATGGGCCCGCCCGAGGCCCTCTCAAAGAGGAGCGATTCGCATGACCGCTGAAATGCCGGGCGCGGATTGCACGCTTACTATTGATGCCGCCGCCCACGGTGGCCACGGCGTGGGCCGTATCGACGGCAAGGCCGTCTTCGTTCCCGGTGCCCTGCCGGGAGACGTGGTCCGCGTTGCCCTCACCCGCGAACTCAAGAACATGTCCTGGGGAGAAATCCTCTCCATCGTCACCCCCTCGCCCAGCCGCGCCGCCGCCGAAGAATTCGACGCCGATGGCGCACACAGCTGGCTCCATTTCACCTACCCTGCCCAGGCCGAATGGAAACGCCGCATCGTGGCGGATTCCCTCGTCCGCATCGGTGGCATGGATTGTGAAGTCGGCTGGCAGGAAGACGCCTCCCTGCGCCTCGGCTACCGCACCCGCGCCACGTTTCATGGCGATGGCAAGGCGCTCGGCTATTACGCCCCCGGCACCCATGAAATCGTGGACCGCGAAGCGTGCCCGCTCTGCCACCCTAACCTGAACGCTGCACTTATCAAGCTGCGCGAGGTGCGGCTCAAGGGGTCTTGCACCCTCACCGTGAACCCCGAGGGCGACGAAGTCCTCGCGTGGACCAGTTTCCCCATGCGCCGCCTCAAGCAGATGTTTAAGGGCGCAGATTATCCCGGCGACGAAACCGGGCGCGCCGAGTTCCGCTTCGATGGCCGCCCCATTGTCAACGGCACCTTCTCCCAATCCAGCCTGCTGCTCAATCGCATGTTGGTGGCCAAGGTGGAACAGGCCGTGGGCAAGGCCCCCAAAGTGCTCGACCTCTATTGCGGCAACGGCAACCTCACCCTGGGCTTGCCCGCCGCCACCAAGGTGCTGGGCATCGACCATAACGGCAACGCCGTGCGCGCTGCGGCCCGCCTGCGCAAGGGCAGCTTTCGCCCCGGCGGCGAGGAAGAGATGCTCAACGCCTTGCGCAAGGACACGTGGGACGTGGTCGTGCTCGACCCGCCCCGCTCGGGTGCAAAGCTGCTCGCCCCCGCGCTGGCATCCTGCGAGGTCGGGAAGCTAGTCTATGTGTCCTGCGACCCCGCCACGCTGGCGCGCGATTTGCGCGTACTCTGCGCGGGCGGATGGCGGGCGAAGCAGGTCACGGCACTCGACCTGTTCCCCAACACGGCGCATGTCGAGACGGTCTGCGTGCTGGAGCGGGGCTAGCTTCAGCCGGAAAACGGCGGGAGCACCTGAGTGACGATACACCCCATGCGCACGGTCTGCGTCTATGCGTCTTCCAGCGACGCGCTCGCCCCCGTATACCAGAGCGCCGCGCGCGCGCTGGGCCTGGAGATAGGGCGGCGCGGCCTCACCCTGGTCTATGGCGCGGGCCACATCGGCCTGATGGGCATTGCCGCGCGCGCGGTACACGAGGCAGGCGGCAAGGTCGTCGGTGTCATCCCCGACATGCTGCACGAACGCGAGTTGTCCTACGAGGACGCGGACGAGCTCATCATCACCGGGGGAATGCGCGAGCGCAAGGCCATCATGGAAGATCGCGCTGACGCCTTCATCGCCCTGCCCGGCGGCTTCGGCACCTTCGAGGAAATCCTCGAGGTCGTCACCCTCAAGCAGTTGCACTACCACCAGAAGCCCATTTGCTTCTTCAACGTGAACAACTTCTATACCCCACTGCTCGAATGCTTCGAGCAATTGTTCACGCAGAATTTCACGCAGGAGCAGCACCGCAACCTGTACCACGCCGCCGATTCCGTAGCGGGCGTCTTTGATTTCCTCGACGCCTACCAGCACGTTGAGCCCATCGACAAATGGTTTAAGAAACCATGAGCGCCCGCGCCCTCATCCGCGCATGGGCAGGCCTCTCGCCCGTGCTGTTGTTCTTCTTCCTCTCCGGCGCGTGCGGCCTGCTCTATCAAGTTGTATGGACGCGCCAGCTCGTGCTGCTCTTTGGCGCAACGCACCAGGCCGTGGCCACCGTGCTCTCCATCTTCTTCCTCGGCCTCGGCGCGGGCAGCCTGTGGGGTGGCAAGCTGGCCGACCGCACCCCCCGCCCGCTCGCCGCATATGGCATATTCGAGATCATCATCGGCCTCTGGGCCGCCGCCTTCCTTGTCACCGTCACCTACGGCGAGGCTGCGGTCGTCGAGGCCCTGCGTGCCTTCGCCTTCTCCCGCACCGGCGGCGTGGCCCTGCGCGCGGTCATGGCCCTCATCCTGCTTTTCGTTCCCGTGTTCCTCATGGGGGCCACCCTGCCCCTGCTCGCCCGCCATGTCACCCTCTCCGGCGGAGCCGCCAGCCTGCGCATCGGGTTGCTGTACAGCATCAACACCCTCGGCGCAGTCACCGGCTGTGCGATCACCGGCTTCATCCTCATCGAGCGGCTGGGCTACACCCAGGCCACGCTCGCGGGCGCCGCCATGAACATCGCCGTCGGCGTGCTTGCGTTGGCACTGTCGCGCACTCATTCCGTCGAGCCTGCCCCAACTGCGCCTTTTGACCAGCCGGCTCGCTCCCTCCAGTCCGTCCTCATCCTCGCCGCCTTCACCCTGTCCGGTTTCTGCTCCCTCGCCCTCGAAGTCGTGTGGACCCGTCTCCTCGCCATCATCTTCCTCGGCACCACCTACGCCTACACCACCATGCTCACCGTGCTGCTCTGCGGCCTTGCCCTCGGCGGCATCGCCGGGGCCTTGCTTGCCAACCGCACCCGACACCCCGCCTTATGGTTCGGCCTCATCCTGCTCGCCACCGGCCTGCTCACCCTGCACCAGCTCGAAACCTTTGCCGCGCTCCCCCAGCGCCTGCTCGATTCCACCGGCGTGGACTGGCAAGACGAGGTGCGCACCAAGTTCCTCCTCGCCGCGCAAGTCCTGTTGCCGCCCACGCTCACCCTCGGTGCCACCTTCGTGCTTGCCCTCAAGGCACTCGCCAACCTCGGCAGCGTCGGGCGCGACGTGGGCCGCATCTATGCCTTTAATACTTTCGGCGGGGTTGCAGGCTCGCTGGCTGGTGGCTTCGTGCTGCTGCCCCTGCTGGGGGCGCACAAGACCATGTTCCTGTTGGCAGGGTTGTTCTGCGTCGCGGGCGCGGTGCTGCTGTGGACTTCACAGTCCAGCCGAGCGCTTCGTCTCGCTGCGCTGTTACTGGCCATGGTCCTGTTGGGCGGGCTCTACTTGCGCTCCCCGGAAAACGTCAACACCGCCCTCAACGTGGGCTACGTGCCTGCGCGTCACGAAGTGCTCGCCGTGAGCGAAGGCACCGAGGGTACCGTGGTCGTGTCCCAGCCCAAGGATGAACCCGCGGGCACCAACCGCGTGCTGTGGATCAACCGCGTGCAGGCTACTGCCTCCATCGAACGCGGCGTGCGCATGAACCGCCTGCAAGGCGTGTTGCCGCATCTCTTCGATCGCGACGTGAAAGACGTGCTGTTCATGTGTTTCGGCTCGGGCGTCACCTGCGGCACCCTCGCCCTCGGCGGCTTCGACCATATCGACGCCGTCGAGATCTCCCCCGACGTGCTCAAGGTCGCCCCGCTCTTCGCGGCAGACAACCTCGGCGTGCTCAACCGCGAAGGCCTGCAATTCCACATCGACGATGGGCGCAACCACTTGCTCGTTTCTGAGAAGCCCTACGACTTCATCACCTTCGAGCCCATGCCCCTCGCCCTCGCCGGGGTATCCACCTTCTACACCCAAGACTACTACCAGCAATGTCTCAAGCATCTGGCCCCGCGCGGCATGGTCTCGCAGTGGGTGCCCCTGCACAGCCTCAACCCCGAGGTGGTCACCGCGCTTGCCGCCACCTTTATCGACGTGTTCCCGCACTACTGCGCCTGGTTCATCAACGCCGACCTCTTCCTCATCGGTTCAAACGCCCCCCTCGTGCTCGACCCCCAAGCCGCTGAGCGCAGGCTGGCCAGCCCCGAATTGCAGCAGGCCCTCGCCAAGGTGGGCTTCCACGACCTCGCGGAAATCTACGGCTGCTTCGTGATGGACGAACCCGCCCTCCAAGCCTTTGCCCAAGGCGGGCGCATCATGACCGACGACCGCCCCTGGGCCGAGTTCATCGCGCCCCGGCTGGTCTACGAGCGCACCGTGCACGCATCGCTTGAACAATTGCAGGCGCACACCGCCAGCCCTACACCGCTCATCGTCGAGTCCGCCCAAGGCACCCCCCTCGCCCAAGCCATCGCCCTGCGCCACAAGGCCCGCCTCAACGACTTCAACGGGCTGGTCATCTACTACGGCGAACCCACCATCGGCAACGGTGCCTTCGACGCCTTCAACGCCTCCCTCGACATCGACCCCAACAACGCCAACAGCAAGCACTACATGAAACAGATCGCCCTCCAACAAGGCGAGCGACTCGTCGCATGGGAAATGTTTGACGAGGCTGTCGCCATGATCGACACCGCCCAGCGCCGTATGCCGGAAGATGCAGAGATTGCCGCGCTGGCAAAGCGTCTGGCCGAGAAGCAGGCCGAGGCAGCCATAGCGGGGAAGCTAGAGTAATGGCGCGCACGCATTGCTCTTAAAGTCCCCCTTTGAAGGGGGACGATGCTACGCCTCGGCGTAGCATCCGGGGGATGTGGACCCGGCTACCCGCGATAACTACGCAGCGCCGTATCCCTACTGCGCGGCCACCGTCACCGAGTTGGAATCCTTGTCCAGCGCAATCAGCATGGGCTTCAAGGGTTGCAGGGTGCGGGGGAAGGAAACCGCCTGACGGTCGAGCACGTTGGTGCCCGTCTGCATTGACCCTGCCAGGTTGCACTCGATAGGCTGCTTGCGCAGATTCACGATATACAGGTAAGGCTGGCCGTCCACTTCCACGTAGCGTGACTTCACGCCCTCAAGCGGAAAGCCGAAAGCATTGATCGAGCGCGGGATGCGGGGCAGCGCGCCGCGATCGTTCATCGCGTCCATCGCGTGCAGGTATTCGGTGGGCAGGTTCATGCCGCGCACCAGCACCGTGGTGCCCGTGTTGCGCACCACGTCGTGCCGGGACATGCCCCGCTCGTTGTAGGGAATCGGCTTACCCGTGCGGGCCACATAGGCCCCCGCCGTCACATGGTCGCTCACCGCCTTGAAGGCGGCATCCGACAGCGCAGGCGTATCGGGAATGATGAGCACCTTCGTTTGCGCCAGCTTGCCCGCGAGGCACTGGGCCTCGGTAATGAAGCCCACCTTGTACCCGCTGAACGTGGCGCCCTCGAAGGCGTAGCGGCTGGATTCCAGGTGCGGTTCGCCGTTGTCGAATATCATCGACGAATTGCTGAACAGGATACCGATGTCGTCCGGCGCAAGCTGGAAGGCCTGCACCACCCGCGAGAACGCGTTCACCTCGGCCCGTGCCGTGAGCAGTCCCTCAAGCGCAGCAGGCTCGCTCAACAGGGGCGAGCTGCCATCCAGCGCCAGCCCGTCCACCCCGCCGATATATGCGTCCCAAAGCGCCGTCCGCACAATGTCATATGCAGCCTCAGGCGAATGCGCGCCGCCGTCAAAGCGGTAGTCCGAAAACAGCAGGGGCTTTTCCGGCGCGAACGAGCGGGTCAGCGCCGCCAGCGCCGCCGGGCCGGGGTAGGTAAGCGCATACATCTCGTGCTCAGGAGACACCGCCGCGCTGATGGACGATGCGGAAAACAGCCCCGCCGCCAGCTCGCGGTCAGGCTCGTGTCGCGCCACGCCCTTGTCAAACAGGTACTCGGTGAACGAGGCATAGCGCGGCAGGTTCGGCGCAACCGCCTGCACCTGTGCATCTGCCCAAGTCAGGTACTGGAACGCCAGCCCCCGGTGATACGTCTGCCAGTCATATTGGAAGGTGCGGCGGTTCTGGTAGTCATAATCCTTCTCGCCCTTCAGCGTAATCTCTTCATACGTGGCCAAGTGCGAATGCCACTGGCGGTTCAGGTCGATGCGGTCCGGGTATTCCTGCTGCACATGCTGAATGAACATCTGCCGGTAGCGCTCTTCTTCAAACTTGAAGTACGGGTTCGCCACCACTTCCACCGCGCCCACGCAGGGCTGCGTGGCAAGCACCGGCAACACTACCGCAAGGTGCTTCTCGAAAAGCACGCGCGCATCCGCCTGGTCAATGTCAGCAAAGCCCTTGGCCTCAATGCTCGCATGGCGGCTGATCATCGCCGGGCTGATCCGGTCCGGGCGCAGCCGCACTGTCAACAACAATTGCAGCGACTCCGCCTTCGCCAGAAAAGCCTGCAACGCGGAAAGGTTAGCCGTGTCGCCCGCCCCTGTAAGCGAATCCGCAGGCCCAAGATTCACGTTCACCCACTGGCACCCCAAGCGCTTCGCCCGCTCTAGCCCGTCTAGGTCCGCGCCGTCAATCGACCAGCCCAGCGGATACGCGGGCGTGCCATCCACGTCAAACCCGGACGGCGTAAACCGCACCGATTGGCTGGGAGGCAGCATCATTCCGGGGTCCGGCCCGGCGCTCCCGGCAAACACCGCCCCTGCCGCAATCCGGTTCTGCGCAGATACCAGGTAATCCGTCTTGTATGCCAGACCATGCCAATTCCCTGCCTGCGCATCGGCAGCGGCTTGGCTCAATACTTCACGGCAAAGGCCCACCCGCGCATCCGCCGCACTGGTGGTGGCCAACTGCACATGCTGCTGTTCAAGTGCCGCGAGCTTGGCTTGCAGCCCCGCCGAGCTTGCGCGACGAAGTGGAATCTCCACCATCATCGGCTCAGCCCGGTCGCTGTAAGTTATCGCCAGCAACACCGTGTAACGCCCCTCGGCAAGGCCCGCCGTCTCGAGGTCAAACGTAAGCGGGTTCGGGCCCGTGGCCAAGTCCACCGGGTTGCGCTCGCGACGCACCTCCGTGCCATCCTCCGCCAGCAGCACAAAATTGGACACCGCATTGCCCGCACGGTTGCGTGCCTCGGCAAGGCAGTCAAAACGCAGCACGCTCCCCGCCTCAATCTCGGCAGGATACGTCACCGTCAGCCGCAGCCCCTCGGTTGCCCGCACCGCAATCGGCGTGGCCCATACGGAATCCATGGCCCAAGCGCTGCCCGGTGCGCAAATGGCAAGCAGGGCGACAACACATGCAACGGCAGATGCGGAAAACTTCATGAAGTACTGTCCCGAAAGGGTGCAAGGAATGGGGCCAGAACTATACCGGCCCGCCTAACCCATTGACCTGCGCCATTCTAGCCGCAGCCCGCAAGGCAGTCAAAGGGGGTAACGAAGCAGCTCCGCCCCAAGTTGACCCGCCGTGTTTGCGTTCAGCATGTATGGGGCGCAGAATACTTAGGCAACAAAGGCAATAGACAGGAACTGTAGACACGTATGGCAAACGTTTGCAGGGCTAGAGTATGGGCCAGGGCAACCTTGGTGGCGCTCTTTGTATTGTTGGGGGGCGCGGCGGGGGCACAGGACGACGTGGCGGTGTTCGAGCAGCTGGGCGACAAGCTGGTATTGACGCCAAAGGTCCGCTGGATACTCGAAGAGGGAGGGCCGCTCACCCCGCAACTGGCGGCAAGGGCGCTCGAATCTGCCCCGATGTATGGCGGCGATGGTGAGTGGATGGATCTGGGGATGATGAACGCCGTCGTGTGGATGGCGGTGACGATTCGCAATGATACCGACGATGAGCACCTTATCTTCGAGTTTCGCAACCCGCGCATGAACTTTGTGGACTTCTATTTCCCCGATGGCGCGGGAGGATACACAACAACCTGGAGCGGGGTTTCGCGCCCCTTTAACGTGCGTCCCTATTATTACGCCATGCCCGCGTTTCCCATGGTACTGGAGAAGGGCGAGAGCGCCACGGTGCTGCTGCGGCTGGACAACAATGGGGACTACCGCCAGCGCATCTGGCTGTGGGATTCGGTGGCCTTCACCAATCATGTTGCCACCGCCTATCTTTCGGACATGATGACGCTGGGCGTGTTCGTGGTGTTATTGGTGTTCCAGTTTCTGGTGTTTGTTTCGCTGCGCGAGCGCAGCTATCTCTACCTCTGCTTCTTCGTGTTGAGCTGGCTGCTGTTCCTGATGGCGGGCACGGGCATGGGCAAGATGATGCTCTGGCAGGACCTGCCCTGGCTCACCATGCGGGCGAGCAGCCTGTTCATGATTATGATGATGGCCACGTTTACGATGTTCACGCTGGCCTATCTCGATTCACGGAAGCTCACGCCGCGCCTCTACCGGCTGGGCCTGCTACACCTTGGCGTGTGCGTGGCGCACCTTGTCTATACTTCGGTGCTGGACAATTACTTCCGCATGGAGTTGAACAGACTGTTGGTGATTGCGACTTTCGTAGTGGTAATGACACTGTCCATCGGCGCGCTTCGCGCGGGCAGCCGCACGGCCCGCTTCTTCATCCTGTCGTGGGCGTTTATGATTACAGGCGGGCTGCTCATGTTGCTGCTCAGTTGGTACGCACCCACCGCAAGTTTTGTGCTGGGCACGCCCCTCATCAGCATGTTGTTTGGCACGTCTATCCTGCTGTGGTCGCTCGAGTTGATTGGCCGTGTGAAGGTGCGCGCGCGCGAGCAGCAGCAACTGCTGGAAGTACAGGTGAAGGAACGCACCCGGGAACTGGAGCAGGCCCTCTCGGAAGTCAACACCCTCAGTGGGCTGCTGCCGATGTGCAGCCACTGCAAGAAGATTCGCGACGACACCGGCTACTGGAGTTCCGTCGAGCATTACATCGGCCAGCGCACGGGGGCGGACTTCACGCACGGCATCTGCCCTGACTGCATCGGAGAGCACTTCCCCGAGTTCGCCGAGCGCAAGCAAAGGCGCGCACAAGAGAGCGGCGGCGCGCAGGCCTAGCCACACAACAAGAACGGCCCGGAGCGCGATGCGCCCCGGGCCGTTCGCTTGTGATTCGGATGGGCTTAGACTTGCGAAGCCTTCAGTGCCTGATCGAAGTCTTCGAGAATGTCCTCGATATCTTCAATGCCCACCGACACGCGGATGTATTCTGGAGAAACCCCCGCCGCCCGCTGTTCGGATTCACTCAGCTGCTGGTGCGTGGTGGTGGCAGGGTGGATTACCAGGGTCTTCGCGTCGAGCACGTTTGCAAGGTGCGAGGCAAGCTTGACGTTGTTGATGAACTTGATGCCCGCATCGCGCCCGCCCTTGATGCCAAAGCCGAGAATCGCTCCCTGACCGTTCGGAAGGTACTGTATTGCGCGGGCGTAATCCTTGTGGCTGGGCAGGCCAGGGTAGTTCACCCAGTCCACGCAGGCATGGCCCTCGAGGAACTTGGCCACCAGCACGGCATTGT
>JBIKMR010000396.1:0-2857 GCA_044359155.1 Candidatus Hydrogenedentales bacterium
TCGAGCTCCACCACGCACGCAATTTCCGTGCTGGCCACGTCCACCACGAGGAAATCGACATGTTTGGACTGGATACGCGCAATCGCCGCTGACCAGTCAGCGCCACGCAGCCCGGGCACGGTATCGAGAACATCCGCTAGCCGCACCTTCGACATGACCGTATAATTAGTACCCACTGCTTCGAGCAATACATGGTAAAAGCGCGTTTCTGCCTGGCTCAAAAGATGCGACCTGCGTCTATAGACTGCATACGGGCGTTCCACTGGCGCGGTTTCGTCGATGCGGACGATGCCGGGGCTGACGATGCCGGGGCTGGTCTGCTCAATGCGCCGCCCGGGCTGGGCGTTGCGTATAAGCCGCCGAAAGACTTCGAGCGGGCGCGGGCCGCTCGGAAACAGCACTTGCGGAAAGTAGGCCAGTACCATCGCAATGCTGATAAACGGGCCAATCACCCCGACGAAAACCAAAAGCGCGCGATCGTTGAAGTACTCTGACAATCAAGCATCCTCCCAGCGCAGGATATCTATGGCAGTATACTCGTGGCAAAAAAGTTGAAGAAGTCGCGTGGGCATTACTTTTTACGAGCGCGCCACTGCCCCGTGAACCATCCTGCGCTTTACCCCGAGCGTGCGGGTGGGCTATAACCTACGCACGCCGGGCACCCCGGCGGGAGAGCTTCGCGGTATGGGTTTCAATTCGGTGAACTTCAAGTGCCACAGCACCGGGCATTGCTGCAAGGACGTCATCTGCCTGCCCACCCCGTGGGACGTGATTCGCATCAGCCGTGAAATTGGGGCGGACCCCGCCGAGTTTCTGGACTTCATCACCCCGGACGACATTTCCGGGGTGGACAAGAACGACCCGACCTGGCTCGAGGTGGATGGCAAGAAGTACATGATGGCCCTGTTCCGCGACAAGAAGGGCTGCCACTTCCTTGAGCCGGGCACCCACCGATGCAGCATCTACTTGTCCCGCCCCATCCTCTGCCGCCTTTATCCCTTGCGGATTCAGGAAACGAAGGACGGCGAGTTCAAGGGGTTTACCCTGCACACCAACGTGGGCTGCCCGAAGAACCGGGACGGCGTGGTGGAAGCTGCCCCCCTACTAGCGCTCTACCGGCAAGACCGGCAGCACCATCAGGACTACGACGAGCTGGTCGAGGTCTTCAACCAGCGCAGTTACCCCGGCAAAAAGCCGGAAGACTTCGTGGCCATGTTCATGGGTTCGCAGCGTGTCACAGCGAATGCCTGATTCTATTGGGCTTCGCGCAGGAAACTTGTGGGCATGAGGCGGGATTATCGGCGTATCCGAAGTGATAAACGATTATTTACAAAATCGCGCAATGTAAGATAAATTTAACTCAAACGGGTTGACATAACCCAAACCTCATGGTATAGTCCGCCCACTCTTGCGGGGAGTTGCACTGACCGAAACCACGGGTTAGGAGTTGAGAGAGAGTAAGTAGCACGGTTCGCTTGCCTCGCGAACCTTTGCTCTCCGAACCGTCCCAGGAGCACATGCCCTTGATGAAGACATGGACCGTGATGCTGATCCCTCATGACCGGACCAGCACACGCACGCTAACAGTATCTGCATTCCACATGGCCGCTGTGCCGGTGGTATTGTCGGTGCTGGCGTTTACAGCGGCGTTTCTGTTTGCCCGGCACCAGAGTATCAGCACAGAGCATCAGCAGTTGCGCGACGCTTACCGCTCGCTGGAGATCCGCGCCGCGGCCAAGCCCGCTGCAGCCCCCTCCCAAGCGGAACTTCCCGCAACAGAAGGCCTTTCCGACGAACAAGTGGCGGAAATGGAATCCCGCCTGCGCGCCGAATACGAATCCAGCATTGCTGCAATCACCTCTGAGTTGAACGAACTTTACGACATGGAAGCCAAGGCCCGTGACATCACCGGCATGGCCCCCCGCAAGCGGCAACAGGCGGAAGAACCCGCCCCCAAGGGCAATGGCAAGGGCGGTCCCGACACCTTCGGCTCTTACGTATACAGCACAATCGACGAATCGTTGCGCCCCCCGCACATTATTTATGGCCTGTCGCGTCCCTCGGCAGACTTGATCCTCCAGGAGATCCGCCTGCGCCGCCAGAGCTTCCAGCATCTGGTAACCGACATGGAAGCCGCCAGCGACAAGGTTGAGCGTATCCCCTCCATCTGGCCGCTTAAGGGCGTGCGTGGCAAGATCACCTCGCGCTTTGGCTACCGCCGCGATCCCTTCCACTTCCGCTTGCGCCACCACGACGGTGTTGACATCTCCGCGCCCACGGGTTCGCAGGTGGTTTCCACCGCCAAGGGTCGGGTAACCTACTCTGGCTATGATGGCGACTACGGCAATCTGGTGCGAGTGGACCACGGCAACGGCATCGAAACGTGGTACGCGCACTTGTCCGAACGCTCGGTCAAGCAAGGGCAGGAAGTCTCCCGGCTCGACCCCATTGGCAAGGTCGGCAGCACGGGCCGCTCCACAGGCTCCCACCTGCACTTTGAAGTACATGTAAATGGCCGCAAGGTGGACGGCGAAAAGTACCTGGATTAAAAGAACAACATGCTTGACCCCCGCAAACAGAAGACGTACAACGAAAACAAGGTCGTGACCATCATCGGCCCCGGCACCCGCGTGAAGGGCGAGCTTCATTCTCAAGGCACCATCCGTATCGAGGGCATCGTCGAGGGCCAGGTGCAAAGCTCCGATACCATCGTGGTGCAGGAGAATGGCAAGGTGAAGGCCGACATCCTCGCCGGTCAGGTGGTCATCTCGGGCGAAGTGCATGGCAACGTCTACGCCAACGAGCGCCTCGAAATCACCGAGCAGGCAAAGGTCTATGGCGACATCACCTCGCCCCG
>JBIKMR010000152.1:0-10427 GCA_044359155.1 Candidatus Hydrogenedentales bacterium
AGATGACGGTGGTGTTTTATCGGGAGCGGGCCCTCTCCCCCATTTCGATGGAGACGTTCTGGTTGTCGGAGCAGCCGGGGGTGCCGGGTTCGGTGAGTTGGGACAGCAGCTTGACGCGCATCGCGACGCGGGTGCAGTTTTATCATGCGAAGTCGAACAAGATGGTGCATGTGTTCAACACGCATTTTGATCATCGGGGGCAGCAGGCGCGGGAGGAAAGCGCGCGGCTCTTGCTGGCGCGGACTAAGCTGATTCCCGAAGGGGAGCGGGTGATTGTGATGGGGGACTTTAACGCGATTGCGGAGGACAGCGCGCCGTATGCGACGTTGGTGGAGGGGGGGCTGTATGACGCGTGGTTGAGCGCGCCGGAGCGGAAGGGGCCAGTGGTGACATGGTCGGCTTTCAAGGCACCGGACATGGAGAGCAAGCAGCGGATTGACTGGATATTGTTTCGGGGTCCGCTTGATTGCGTGGGGGTGGAGACGGTGACGTATAACCAGGAGGGGCGGTATCCTTCGGATCATTTCCCGGTGGTGGCGAAGTTCAAAGAAGAATTATGAATTACGAATTACGATTCGTGAAGACTAACCACTGGCCACGAATCACTGGCCACTAATTTGGGAGCGGAATGATGAAGCGTTTGATGGCATTGGCTTTGGTTGGTTTGTTGGCTGGGGGTGCTTGGGCGGATAGTGATGATCGGGTGATGGGGGTGTATGAGGGGGCTTTCAGTGGGGATGCTGGTGGTGCGAAGGGGATTCATGCGCGGGTGGCGGGGTTGGGGGAGACGGCGTGGAAAGCGGTGCTATACATCAGTGATGCGGCTGGGGCGGAGACGCGGGTGGAGGTGTTGGGGCGGTCGGATGCGCCGCGCAAGCCGGTGACTTTTGAGGGCGAGGTGGACGTGGCTGCGCTGGGTGGCAAGGCAGTGGTGAAGGGCACGCTGGAGAAGCGCACGTTGACGGCGACGATTACGCCCGCGAGCGGGGCGGCGGCATCTTTTGAATTGAAGCGCGTGGAGAAGGAGTCCCCCACGCTGGGCAAGGCTGCGCCTGCGGGCGCGGTGGTGTTGTTTGCGGGCAAGGATTTGTCGGGCTGGCGGCGTGACCCGGAGGGCTGGTGCATCCAGCCGGATGGCTCGATGCAGGTATGTGGTAGCAGCCTGCGCACGATCGAGGAATTGGGTAGCGGGTTGTATCACCTGGAGTTCATGACGCCGTATATGCCGAACGAGCGGGAGCAGGGCCGGGGCAACAGCGGGGTGTATATCCTGGGTCGGTATGAGGTGCAAGTGCTGGACAACTTCGGCTGGGAGCCGAAGTGGGATTTGTGCGGCGGCATATATAAGGTGGCGATTCCGTTGGTGGATGCAACGCTTCCCCCGCTCACCTGGCAGACGTATGACATCACGTTTACGGCGGCGAAGTTTGATGTCTCTGGGGCGAAGACGGACAACGCGCGGATTACGGTGGTGCACAATGGGGTGACGGTGCACGACAACCTGGAGCTGCCGCAGCCAACGCCGGGCGGCGTGGCGGGTGAGGATGCAACGACGGGACCGTTGTTGTTGCAGGATCACCACAACGAGGTGAAGTTTAAGAATATCTGGTTTGTGCCTGCGGGCAATTGACAATTGATAATGGTCAATGGACAGTGATTGGAAGTTGATGCGGCTTAGTGTAGTTATTCCAGCGTTTAATGAGGCGCAGCGTATTGGGAATACGCTGCGCCTTGTTGTTGCATATCTGGGGGTGCAGGGGTATGCGGCGGAGATTGTGGTGGTGGATGATGGGAGCAGTGATGACACGGCGGGGGTGGTGTTGGGGTTTGCGGCAGAGTCGCGGGTGTTGGTGCGGCTGGCGTTGATGGGGGGGAATTGCGGGAAGGGCGCGACGGTGCAGGAGGGAATGCTGAACTGCGCGCAGGGCGACTATCGGCTGATGTATGACGCGGATGGGTCCACACCGATCGAGATGATGGAGCGGGTGTGGCCGTGCTTCGAGGCGGGGGCGGATGTGGTAATTGGGTCGCGGGCGCTGGCGGGGGCAGACATTGGAGTGCGGCAGGCGTGGTATCGGGAGGGGATGGGCAAGCTGAACAATGCCTTGCTGCGTGGACTGGGGCTGACGCAGTTTGCGGATACGCAGTGCGGGTTCAAGGTGTTTACCGCAGAAGCGGCGGTGGCGGTGTTCGAGCGGGTGCGGGTGGCGGGGTTTGGGTTTGATGTCGAGGCGTTGTTTATCGCGCAGCGGCGTGGACTGCGTGTGGTCGAGGTGCCGGTGCGTTGGGTGAACTCGGCGGACTCGCGGGTGCATCCGCTGCGGCATGGCGCGCGGATGGTGTGGGACGCGGTGCAGGTGCGGGTGCGGGCGATGGTGGAGGGATATGATGATTAAGGAGAGGGGGATTTAACCACGAAGAACACTAAGGTACACGAAGGGCACTAAGGGGAAGAAAGAGAAATTATGAATTACGAATTAAGAATTACGAAAGAAAAGCGCTGAGGTTAGGCTTCGATTTCTTGGGGGATTTCAAAACTTTCTTCTTGGTGTACTTCGTGCGTCTTTGTGCTCTTTGTGGTTTTCTTTTCTTCGCGGTTCTGGTGCGCGGTTTCGGCTTCGTCCAGGGTGACGATGCCGTTTTCTAGCCAGGTGTATTTTCCTTGGGCGATGGCTTGGGCGGTTTGGGTGTGGCGGGGATCGTCGTTGTGCCAGAGTTCGTAGAAGAGCCGGTCGGCTTTTCTTTGGGCCATGCGGCAGAAGACGTCTGCGAGGTGGGTGGCGGATTCTGCCTCGGGGTGGTTGGCCTGGCGCATGGCATGAGCGCGGCTGCATACAGCGGCGATGGCGTAGAGTTCGAGGGCGATGTCCACCCAGCGGAAGAGGAAGCCTTGGCGCTTCTCCAGCCCGGCCTGATAGCGCAGCATTCCGTGGAAGGCCTGGCGTGCGAGGCGTTGGGAGGCGCGGTGTGTGTAGCGCAGGTGAGGGGCGAGGGGGCCGTATTGGGAATAGCCGAAGCGCCCGGCGATGCTGAACCAGCGTGAGGGATACCACGTGGCGTAGAAGGCGGTGATGCCGGGGAGGGCGGCGAGCTTTTTGCTGAGGGGGGTCTTGGGGTCGATGATGGCCCCGGCGACTTCGAGATGCTTGTCCACGGCTTCGCGCGCCATGAGCAGGTGCATGATTTCGCTAGCCCCCTCGAAGATGCGCTGCACGCGGGCGTCGCGCATCAGGCGCTCGACGGGCATGGGGGTTTCGCCGCGTGCGCGGAGGCTGGATTCCTTTTCGTAGCCGCGCCCGCCGCGTATCTGCATGGCATCGTCCAACAGTTCCCACGCACGGGAGGTGTTCCATTCCTTACTGGCGGCAGACTCGATGCGGGTGTCCAGCTCGTTGCGGTCGGTGAGCTGGCAGGCGAGGTCGATGATCGTTTCCATGGCGAATACGGTGGCTGCCATGCGGGTGAGCTTGTGGGCGATGGCCTCGTGCTGCACGAGGGGCTTGCCCCATTGCTGGCGGGTGGAGGCCCAGGTGCGGGATATTTCGAGGGCCTTCTTTGCGCAGGAGAGCGCGCCATAGGGAATGCTTAGGCGGCCCGTGTTGAGGGCGGTGAGCGCGATGCGCAGGCCCTTGCCGCGCTGTCCGATGATGTTGGCCTTGGGCACGCGCACGTTGGCAAATTCGAGCACGCCGTTTTGCAGGGCGCTGAGACCCATGAAGTGGCAGCGGTGCAGGATGGTGACGCCGGGGGAATCGGTCTCGACGACGATGGCGCTGATTTCGTTGGTCTCCTTGTGGCGCGCCATGACCACGAGCAGCTTGGCGACGAGGCCGTTGGTACACCAGAGCTTCACGCCGTTGAGCAGCCATGCGTCTCCCTCGGGAGTTTCCTCAAGGGTGGTGGCCAGGCGGGCAGGGTCGGAACCGACTTCGGCCTCGGTGAGAGCAAAGGCGGAGACTTCTCCTGCGGCGCAGCGGGGCAGGTATTCCTTCTTCTGCTCGGGGGTGCCGAAGAGCTTGATGCATTCCGGCACGCCGACGGACTGGTGCGGCGAGAGGAAGCCCATGAGGCTGCCCTCGTAGCTGGCGGAGAGTTCCATGGTGCGGCAGTATTCGGACTTGGTGAAGCCCATGCCGCCGTATTCCTTGGGCATGTTCATGCCGAGGGCACCCAGCTGGGCGAGGCGCTCGATGGTTCCCGGGGGGAATGCGCCGGTCTCGTCGATCTCGACGGGATCGAGTTCGTCGAGGAAATACTGCTTGAGCTGTGCGACGAAGGCGGTGTATTCGGGGCGCTCGGGCTGGCCGTAGTTGGGATAGGGGGCGATGAGGTCGAAGCGGAAATCCCCGAGGAAGAGGTCTTTCATGAAGCTGGGCTTGCGCCATTCTTTCTGGCGGGATGCTTCAGCGACTTCGCGGGATTGTGCTTCGGTGGGCTGGGTAGACATGGTGGGACTCCGATGAATGGGGGGAAGTATAGACGAACCACATGAAGGGGGAAAGAGAAGAGGTTTAACCACGAAGAGCACAAAGGCACACGAAGGGCACAAAGGGGAAGAGTGGGAATAGGACCAAAGAGGTTGGAATTGCTAGGATAGGGTTGGACGGGGAGCGGCATGGCGGACTTGGCCCATATTTCTAAGGAAGATTTTTACCGGACGGCGGCGACCATCCGGGCGCTCGAGGAGCGTCTCCTATTGTTGTTTTCGGAGGGGAAGCTTTCGGGGACGACGCACACGTACCTGGGGCAGGAGGGTTTGGCGGCGGCGATGGCCCCGCTGCTAGGGGCGGAGGACGTGGTGTTCAGCTCGCATCGGTGCCATGGGCATTATGTGATGTATGGCGGGCCGTTGGCGGGGTTACTGGGGGAGGTGATGGGGCGGGCCTGCGGGGTGAGCGGTGGACGTGGCGGCAGCCAGCACTTGCATTACAAGCGCTTCTTCAGCAGTGGCATTCAGGGCGGTATTGTGGGGAATGCCACGGGGGCGGGGCTGGCATTGCAGGCGCAGGGCAGTGAGGGTATCGCCATTGTGTTCCTGGGGGATGGCACGCTGGGCGAGGGGCTGGTGTATGAATCGTGGAACTTCGCCCAGTTGCGCGGGTTGCCCGTTCTGTATGTGATTGAGAACAACCGGGTGGCGCAGTCTACCCCGGTGGAGCAGGCGTTGAGCGGCGAGATGCTGGCGCGCGCGAGGGCCTTTGGCATGGCGTGTGCCGAGGTGGAGAGCAACGACGCGGTGACGCTGCATGAGGAGTTGGGCAAGGCAGTGGCGCGGGTGCGCAGCGGGGCGGGGCCGTTTGTGCAGGTGGTGCATACCTTCCGCATGGGACCGCACAGCAAGGGAGACGACACGCGCACCGAGGCGGAGCTGGCACCATGGCGCAGCCACGACCCGCTGGCGCTGTTGGCGGAGCGGCTGGATGCAAACACCCTTGCGCGGCTGGATGCGGAAGTGCTGGATGCGGTAGAGGAGGCGGTGCACGTGGCAGAAGCCAGCGCGCCTGCGGTGCTGCCGGTGGTGGCAGAAACGGGCAGCCTCTCCCCCACTCCGTGGGCGACGAGTGAGGAGACGGTGGCGAAGGCGTTGAACCGGGGGCTGCATTCGGCGATGGCGGACTGCAACGAGGTGGTGCTTATTGGTGAGGATCTTTTGGACCCGTATGGCGGAGCCTTCAAGGTGAGCAAGGGATTGTCCACGGCGTACCCGGGGCGGGTGTACTCCACGCCGATTAGCGAGGCGGGGATTGTGTCGTGGTGCGTGGGGGCGGCGTTGTTGGGCATGAAGCCAGTGGCGGAGATTATGTTCGGGGATTTCGTGGCGCTGGCGGCGGACCAGATTATCAACCATGCTGCGAAGTATGGATGGGTGAGCGGGGGCGCGGCGAATGCGGGGGTGGTGATTCGCACGCCCATGGGCGGGCGGAGGGGCTATGGCCCCACGCATTCGCAATCGCTGGAGAAGCACTTCCTCGGTGTGGCGGGGCTGCGCGTGGTGGCGGTGAATCCGCTGCTGGATGCCGGTGAGCTGTTGCAGCGCGCGATAGCCGAGCCGGGGCCTGTGCTGTTTATTGAGAACAAGGTGATGTATGCGCAGCCGCAGCGCGTGTGGATGGACGGGCGCATTGGACTGTTCCATGCAGCAGGCACGGAGGATGCGTATCCGATGGTGTCGCTGCGCTTGGCGGCGGGTGCGGTCGATGCCGTGATTGTGACGTATGGCGGGATGGTGGGCGAGGCGATGGCGGCGGCTGAGCGGTTGATGATGGAAGAGGAATGGCTGGTGCAGGTGGTGGCGGTGACGCAGTTGTCGCCGTTGCCGCTGGAAGGATTGCTGCGGGTGTTGCCGCAGGCGCGGGTGTTGGTGACGGCGGAAGAGGCGGGCGCGGATTTCGGCTGGGGCGCAGAAGTAGTCGCCGCGTTGGCGCAGCACGCGCCACGCCGGTATGAACGCATGGTGCGCCTGGGCGCTGCTGCCGGGCATATCCCTGCGGCCCGCCATTTGGAAGCGGCTGAACTGCCGGGTGTGGATGTGCTGGTGCAAACAATCAAGAGGTCCATGGCATGACCGAGTGGCAGGAAATCGTGGTGCCGCAGTTGGGGGTGAACGACGACCGCGTGCGCGTGATGGCGTGGCAGGTGGAGCCGGGCGCTGCCGTGCATCGGGGGACGGTGTTGGCGGAACTGGAAACAAGCAAGGCGAACTTTGAGCTGGAGTCGGAAGGCGAGGGGTATTTTTATCCGCTGGTGGATGCAGGCGCGGAGGCTTCGATTCGGTCGGCGGTGGGCCTCCTCTCCCCCACGCCCGATGCAGGTACGGTGGCGCGGTATCGCGCGGCTGCACCGGGAGTGGCGGATGCGGCGGGCGGACCGCAGCTGACCGCGAAGGCGCGCGCGCTGGCGGAGCAGTTGGGCGTGGATCTAGCGTTGCTGCCGACGGGGCTTATTCTGCGCGAGGCAGACATATTGCGAATTGCAGGGCCAACGGTGGTGCCGCTGCTGCAACCGGAATCGGGCGATGCCGTGGTGTATGGCGCGTCTCAGGGGGGGATGGTGGTTGCAGAGGCCATGCGTTCGCTCGGTCGCTTCAATCCGGTAGCGTACATCGACGACAACCCCACGTTGGCGGGCGTGGACTTTGGCGGCTTGCCCGTGTGGCCGGGGAGTGAATTGGCGTCCCTGCCATCGCGAGGCATTGTGGGCGTGGGCACGCACATGGCCAAGGCCGCCGTGCGGCTGGATTTGTTGCGCCGTACGGCGGAGGCAGGCCTCGTGTTCCTGAACGTTATTCATGCGCGCGCGTGGGTCGCCCCATCGGTGACGATGGGCGCGGGCAACCTGATCAAAGCGGGCGCAATTGTGGACGACTACGCCGTGTTGGGCGATGCGTGCATCATCGACAATGGCGTGATCATGCCGCACCACAACCAGCTGGGCTCCGGCGTACACCTTGCCCCCGGCGTGTGCATGGGCGGCGATTGCACCATTGGGGACGAAAGCATCATCGGCGTGGGCGTGACGCTGGCCCCCCGCGTGCAGATAGGGCGGCGGGTCATCGTGGGCGCGGGCGCAGTGGTGTCACGCGATGTACCGGACGGCACCGTGGTAGAAGCCAGCCAAGGCCGCGCGGCAGGGAGCCGAGCGGAGTAGGGAAGAAAGTGATTTACCTCGAAACACACGAAAAGGGGAATAGGGGGCAAGAGGGGTGTCGGAACTATCCGGGAATCGTGATGCCGATGTGCGGGCCATGTATGGGTCGCATCCCTTTGGACAGTTCAGTTACTCGCCTCGGCGGCTGTCGCTTCATCCCCACTTGCAGCGATGGATTCAAGACGCAACCAAGGCAAGTGCCTCCATCGAAATCGGTTGCGGGGGTGGTGACTGGATGCGGGCTGCGGTATTCGGTGGCGTGCCACAAGATAAACTAATCGGCTTGGATATCGCGCGCGGCGCACTGGCCGCATTAAGGCGGGAGTCGTTTCGCGTGGTTGAGGGAAGCGCGCTCAACCTTCCCTTTCCCGATGGAGCGTTTTCCCATACCTTGTGCTATGGCGTGTTGCACCATACGGCTTGCCCGATAGAGGGATTGCGGGAGGTGGTGCGGGTTACCCGGGATGGCGGGCAGGCCTGTGTGGCCGTCTATCATTGGGGATTCCCCTTGTCGTGGGCGCTTCATCGCGCGGCCACGCCGTGGCGGCGGCGTTATTGGGCGGGTGACTCGGAGGCCATCAAGCTGCCTTTGCGCTTGTTCACTGCCGCAGCACGCATAGCCAGCCCGGCGCTGGCTGGCGCGCCCATGGACAAACCTGCTGCACGGACGTTGTTCATGGACCAGTTCATGACGCCCCATGTCGAGATGAACACAAAGCGGATTATCCTGGATACGATTCGAAGCTTGGGTGGGCAGGTGATTGAGCAAGGCCTTGCCGGGCATGGAACACTGTTCGTCATGCGCTTCCGGGTTGAACGTATCGCCTGAAGCTACGACCTCCGCAATGTCAGGTAAGCGTCATCCGTGATGAGCAGGTCCACAGCGCCGCCTGCCGCCGTGGCCACGGCTTCTTTGAGTGTTCGCACAATAGGCTGCCCGTGGGTGTTGAACGAGGTATTGAGCACACAGCCAAGGCCGGTCTCTTGATGAAAGCGCTCGAGCAGGGCGTGCAGAAAAGGCGAAGTTTGTTCTTCCACGCGTTGGGGGCGCCCAGTTCCATCGGCATGGACGACGGCAGGAAGCCGGGCACGCCATGCCTGCCGCACAGGCAAGGCAATGGTCATGAACGTTGCGGGGCCTCGGGCGGCTTGCAGGGTATCCAGTTCAAATATTTCGTTGAACATGGAATCCAGCACGGCGGGGGCAAAGGGCATAATCTCCGAGCGATTGAGCCGGGCGTTGAGCAGGTGGTGGATATTGGGCTGTGCGGGATGCGCAAGTATGGAGCGCGCCCCGAGCGCGCGGGGGCCGTATTCCATGCGGCCACGGCAAAGGCCGACCACCTTCATTTCCAAAAGTGCGGCAAGCGCAATTTCCACCAAGTCCTTGTCCGTTGCATGGGTCCAGTTTCCAGCATCGGTAGGTGGCAACGGCTGGTCCGGCATTTTCGCAGGGCATCCAAGGAACGAGTGCGCCATTGGGGAGCGGGGCAATTGTGCGGTAGTCGTGGTGTGTGCCTGTAGCATGGCCGCACCATAGGCCAGCCCCTCGTCCCCCATACCGGGATGCACGTAATAGCCTTTAATGGGTATGGACTGGACAACCTGTTGGTTAAGGCAGATGTTGGCGAATAGCCCCCCGGCAACCGCAAGGTTTTGATTCGGCGTTTTTAAGATTGCATGTCTTATCAGTGCAAGTGCGGCATGGGTGGCGGCTTGCTGTGCGGCGGCGGCCAAGTCGGCCTTGAGGGATTGATCGCGCAGGCTCCGATTGGGAAGCGCCAGGGGGGCGAAGATTCGCTCTGCTTCGGAGGCGAGTATTCGGTTCCAGAGGTCGTCCCAGTTTGAGGCGCGCGGTATATGTGCGGCATGTTTGAGCGCCCGAAGTGGGTTAAAGGATTCCCGCCGCCAGTCGCGCGTGAGCGCTTCGGCAACGGTGGAATGAATGCGTATCTCCCGGGCGGATTGCTCGACGTGGAGAAAGGCCGCCATCTTGCTTGCGTAGCGGGCGGGATCGCCCAAAGCGGCCAAGGCCATAACCTTGCCTTCGTCTCGATTCACGCGGAAACCCAGCAACGCGGTGACCAGTTTATAGAACAGGGCGATGGACGCCTGGGCGGGATAACGGTTACGCTCGGCGAGGCGACCCGCGTTTGCGTCCCATACACTACCCATCGCACCGTCTCCCTCGCCATCGAGGGTTACGACAACGGCCTGCTCAAAGGGCGAAGCATAGTAGGCGCTGGCCGCGTGGGCTGCATGGTGATCGTGGAAATGCACTGGTACCCCCGGCAGGTGCTTGCCTAAGCGGGCTGCAACAATTTCCCGCAAGGCACTCGGCGAGCAGAATGCGCCCGCCAGCAGATCCCCTGCTACTAGGATGGCGAGGCGATGGGGGTGTCGGATCAGTTCGTCTCGGCAAGTATAGGGTTGCAGGTTGAGCAGCGAGGCCAAGGCAGGGTGTCGGCAAGGCTCAAGATAGGAGCCGCCAATGGCCACGGCGGTGATGGCCGAGGGAGAACAAGTCGCCTCGAGGGCCCGCGCAACGCAGTGGGTGGGGAATCCCCATTCCTGCTTCCTGCGCGTAAACCGCTCTTCCGATGCGCAATACAGCGTCTCGCATGATGCGGGGTCCACGATGCACGCCGAGGCGTTGTGGGCCATGGATATTCCGAGTATCAATCGCTCTACCTCAGCGGATTAGTTTTTATATCATACCTATGGTGGGCATCAACAATAAAAACGAACTGCAAGGTAGGGAGATGTGGGGAAGGAAGGGA
>JBIKMR010000153.1:0-10356 GCA_044359155.1 Candidatus Hydrogenedentales bacterium
TGGCTGAAGGCCTATTACCCCGACATCCGCGTGGTGGGTGTGGAAGGCGTGAACCAGGCCTCGATGAAGGCGGGCATCGCCGCAGGCAAGCCCGTGGCCCTGGACTATGTGGACGTGTTCTGCGATGGCACGGCAGTGCGCAAGGCGGGCGAACACACCCTGCCGCTATGCGCGGAACTGCTCGACGAGATCATCACCGTGACCAACGAGGAAGTGGCCGCCGCCATCGAGCTGCTGTGGGAAGCTCGTCGCTGCATTGCCGAGCCATCCGGGGCAATGGGCGTGGCCGGCATGATGAAGCAGCGCGACCAACTGAATGGCCAGCGCGTGCTCACCATTCTCTGCGGTGCGAATGTGGACTTCGATCAGTTGGCATGGATTGCGCGCCACGCGGGCATTGGCTCGGCGCGCCGCCGCTACTTCCGGCTGGAAATGGACGAGACCCCCGGCGGCCTGCTCAACCTGCTCGACACCATGATGGAAGGCGTGAACATCATCGAGGTGCAATACGGCAAGACCGACGAGAAGCGCGCATGGCCGGTCATTGGTTTCGAGGCGTCCCCGCAACAACTCGAGCTGCTCGAGCGCCGCCTCACCGAGCACGGCGTTCCCTTCCTAGACGTCACCTCGCAGGTGGACGTCGAGTTCCGCATCATCCACTACGAGCCCCGCCTCTTCCGCCTGCCCTACTTCATCGTGCTCGATTTCCCCGAGCGCGCGGGCGCGCTGCGCGAGTTCCTCGTCGCCAGCCAACAGACCGCCAGCATCTGCTACTTCAACTACACCAACACCGGCGAACAAGTGGGCCGCGCATTGATAGGCTTCGAGTTTGAAGACATGGCCCGAAGGCAGGCCTTTTTGAAGATACTCGCCGAATCCGATTACAGCTACCGCGAACTGGATAAGCCCGTGCTGGAGCGGATGCTGTAGAGGGTACTACTTGGGAGCGCAGCGCTACTGCGCTGCTGAGCACGCAGCATATACGTCGATCATGAAGCGGGTGCTGCGGGGTTAGCAGCGCAGTAGCGCTGCGCTCCCATGTGGCAACTACTCTCCCCCGCCCTTCTGCTCCAGCGCGAACTCCTCCTCCGGCGACAGCACCATGTGGTGCCGGGCGTGGAGGGCGAAGTACACCATGCCCGCAATAAACCACACCGCACAGCCGATGGCGCAGATGCGGTAGTCCGGGTTGAGGAACAGGAACACCAGCGTCACCAGTGAAATGGCAATCGCCACCCATGCCCCCGCCACGCCCAGCGGGCTGCGATACGGACGCTCGATGTGGGCGAAGTTCTTGCGCAACAGGATGAACGCCAGCATCTGCATGATGTAGGCAATCACCGCACCGAACACCGCCATGTTCAACAGCACCGCGCCCACGGGCACGTCGCCGAACAAGTCCTTGCTGTACTTGATGAGCACCGCCATCACAAAGCCCAGCACCGCTCCCACCAGCAAGGCCACATGCGGGGACTTGAAGCGCGGGTGGGTGACGGACATCCACTTGGGAAAATACCCCGCGCGACTCAGGCTGTATATGTTGCGGCCATAGGCATAGATGATGGCGTGGAAGCTGGCCACCAGCCCCGCCACGGCCACGGCAGCCAGTAGCACCGTGCCCGTGCCGTCCCCAAAGATGGTGCGAAACGCGAGGAACAATGGGTCCGCCGATTTGCTTACCGCGTCCGCCCCCGGCGCAATGCCCGCATTCAGGAACAGCGTGAGGAATGCGGCGATGATCAGCGTGGCGATGCCGTACATCAGCCCGCGCGGCATGTCGCGCTTCGGGTCGTGGGCTTCTTCCGCCGCCAGTGGCAACTGCTCGATGCCGAGGTAAAACCACACCGCAAAGGGCAGCGCAGCCGTTATGCCTCCCAAGCCAAAGGGCAGCCACTTGCCGTTGCCTTCCGTGGGCGCAATGTCCAGCGCATGGCTTAACGAGAAATGCGGCAGGGCACCCACCCAGAACACCGCGAGAATTCCCAGCGCGAGGAAGGTGATACCCACCGTAAACTTGAACGTGACCTCGACCCCGAGAATGTTCAGCGTCACAAAGATCGCATAGGCCACCAGCCACCACACTGGGTCCGGCACGGTCACGCCCAGCAGCTCGTTGAAGATGGAACCCGCATAGCCGCCGATGCCGACCACTATGACCGCAGGCGTGAGCACATACTCCATGTTCTCCGCCAACCCGGTGATGAACCCGCCCCATGGACCCATGGCGGTGCGTCCAAAAGAATACGCCCCGCCCGCGTGCGGCAAGGCGGGGGACATTTCGGCAATCGAATAACACAGGCACACGTACATCACCGAGATGATCGCCGTGGCTGCCAGCAACCCGCCGAATCCACCCGAGGCCAGGCCGTAGTTCCAGCCGAAAAAGTCCCCCGAAATCACCGCGCCCACGCCCAAGGCCCAGAGCGACCACACCCCCGCATAGCGCCGCAGCCCGCGCTTTTCGAAATAATCTTCATTCTCGCGCCGATAGCGCACGCTTCCCGCCTGCTGGTGTTCTGACATGGCGCAGATTCTCCTGTAAATCCGGGCCACTTTAGCCCACTGGCAATACCCGCATCCAGCCGCTAAAGGAATTCCGAAACCTGCCGATATTTAACTCAGGCCGAGACAAGGAAGTCACGGCGACACGGACACGGATGTCATCTTAGATAGACACGGGCAGCTAGAGGGGCGCTTATCCCGGCGCCGACGCGACCAACAGCATGTCCCAAGGTCTTCCCTCCATGGAAGGCGCCGCTCCCCAGGCGGCGCCTTTCGCATTTAGGGGACTTCCAAAAATGGAATCGCATTGGTAATTAGGGTGTATAGCCCGTTGCAAAGCTGGCCCTTATCCCTTACCATGGGGCGAAGCGAACCCGCCCGGTTGGGCGGCACTTCCACGGGGAGGCATCATGGGATATTACGGAGACGAACGGCGGCGGTATCCGCGCAGCCGCAAGGGCGTTACGATGGTGGACACCGGCGGCCCCGGTGTGCTCAACCATGTGGACAACATCAGCGCCAATGGCGTGCTTTGCCATACCGTGAAGCCGGTCCCGTTGATGATGCGCCTGAGCATCGCGCTCGACCTGCCGGACCCGATCAACACGCGCATCGACGCCGAGGGCGTGGTGGTGCGGTGCGACCCCGATCCGCAGGGCGACGACCAGTTCCGCGTGGCGATACTCTTCACCCGGCTGGACGATGACGAACATGAGGCCCTGCGCCGCTATGTCGAGTTCGATATCGCGCAGGTGGACTAACTCTTGGGCGCTTGTTCCTATGGAGTGCTGAGGCTTGCCTCAGCTTTTTCGTAGGAGGCTTGCCTCCGTCGAATCTTTTAGCAACCTGCGACTTCGGTGCTTGCCCAAACTCACGGGAGCAAGCTCCCTTGGCAAAAGCTGAGGCAAGCCTCCGCACTCCAAAGAGGCAATGCCTCCGAGGAATGTGACCCTCTTGCGACTTTCCCTTTACGACCGAGCCGCGTTGGCCGTGTGCCTGTTGGCCCTTGGCTTTGCAGTGCTCTATCCGGTGGCCACGCTGCTGGTGCAGGCGGTGGCCGGGTGGGACTGGGCCATCCTTCAGCAACCCCTGGGGTGGCGGGCGCTCGTCAACACGGTGCTCATGTCCTTCGCGTCGGTGGCGGGGTCTGCCGTGGTAGGGGTGGCGCTGGCGTGGCTGCTCACACATTTCCGCTTTCCGGGCCACGGCGCGCTGGCCGTGGCTGCGTACTTCCCCTTTGCGCTTCCGCCCCTCATTGGCGTGCTTAGCTTTTACTACCTCATCGGGCGCGATGGTCTGTTGCCCCGGTTTCTGGAACAGACCTTCGGCTGGGCAGACGCGGCCCCCTCGGGCGCGGTCGCCATCCTCATCATCCACGTCTACTCGTTCTACGTGTTTTTCTATTCCATGGCGCAGGCCGCCTTCGCGGGTATGGACCGCAGCATGGCCGAGGCCGCACGCACCTTGGGTGCGGGGCCGTGGCGCACCTTCTTCTTGGTCACGGTGCCGCAGTTGCGGCCTGCCTTGCTGGGGGCGTCGCTGCTTACCTTCATGTCCTCGACTGCCTCCTTCAGCGCGCCCTACTTTTTCGGCGGCGATTTCCCCATGCTGTCCGTGGTTATCTTTGATCTGCGCAGCCAGTTTGAAAATGAGGCCGCGCTCACCCTCACCGTGGTGCTTGGGCTGGTGGCCATGCTCGGGGTGCTGTTGTTTCGCGGGCGCACGCGGGCCGGGGGCACGGCGGGCAAGGGAGCGCCCAAGCCCATCCGCAGTGCGGGGGGGCGCGTGTTGGCATCGGCGCTGGCGTGGTTCGTGGTGTTGCTGCTGGTGGTTCCCCATGCCGCCATCGTGTGGTTTGCCTTTGCAGACCATCGCGCGTGGCAGACCGAGCTGATGCCCACCACCTTCACGCTCGACAATTTCGCTGCGCTGCTGGGCACGCCCGCATCCTTCGCCCCGATTCGCAACAGCCTGTGGGCCAGCGCGCTGGCCACGCTTGCGGCTGCGGCGGTGGCCCTGCCTGCGGCCTATCTCACCGCGCGCCGCCGCCCCGGCGGCAGGTTGGTGTATTTGCTCGTCATGATTCCGTGGGCCGTGCCCGGCACGGTGATGGCCATGTGCCTGATTGCCGCGTTCAACTACGACTGGCTGCCGCTGTACAACACCATCTGGCTCCTGCCGCTGGCGTACTTTGTGCGCGGCGTGCCCATGTTCACCCGCATTGCCGCGTCTGCCATCGAGCCTTTCGACGCCACCCTGATCGAGGCGGCCCGCACGCTGGGGGCCACCCCGGCCTACGCCGCCCGGCGCATTGTGCTGCCGCTCATTGCGCCCGCCATTGCCGCCGCGTCCGGGCTGGTCTTCTCTTCGAGCCTGGGCGAGTTCGTCGCGTCCATCCTCGTGTTCGTTCCCGCCAACACCCCCATCGCGGTGCATATCAACCAGGTGTGGCGCAACGGCGCAGGGCAGGCCTTCGCGTACAGCGTGCTGCTGATGCTGCTCACGGCGGCTACGTTTGCGGTGGGGCGGCGGTTTTCCGCGCGAGGCGCGTAACGTGTTATAGTCGCCCAAGGGAACCTGCTCCCGGAGGATTACTGCCTTGGCCCTGCTTTCCGAATTCTACCTGTCCAAGCCCGAAGACGCCGCCCGGTATGACACCGAGCCTGCGGCCTTCGTGGCGAGCGCCGCCAAGTTCGAGCGCATCACCGATGTCGAGCTTTCCATCCTCTGGTCCATCCTGCGCGACGAGGAATGGGACAGCGGTCTGCTCGACGATTTCGAGATGGTCTTCGAGGAAGGCGGCGGCGAGCGCCTGATCATCAAGCTGCCCGAAGAATTCCTGAACATGCTGGTGCAGCTTACACCGGAGTTGACCGTCGAGGCCGCCGAGGTTTGGGCGGACACCGAGGAGCTGCAATGCGAACCCGAAGAAGTGCAGCCGGTGATCGAGGCGCTGGCCGCGCTGGCGCACCGCTCGAAGGAATCGGGCGAAGGGGTTTACCTGTGGATATGCGTGTGAACGCGGCGGGGCACTGACCGGTGGCTCCCACGGCAATCGACCTGCGGCGCGTGCAGTTGTTCGGCGCGCAAGCCAACCGGCTGCGAACCAACTTCGAGCGCTTTCCTGAACTCGAACTGGTGGACGCGGACCCCGACGTGATCGTGTGTTACGGCGGGGACGGCACGCTGCTGGCGGCGGAGACCCAGTTTCCCGGCTTGCCCAAGGTTCCCATTCTCAACAGCCGACGTGGCCACCGCTGCATTCCGCACCCGCCCGTCGAGGTGATCGAGGGGCTGGCCAAGGGCACGCTGACGGTGAACGAATACACCAAGTTGGCATGCGAGGTGAAGCTGCGCGCCAACCCCGAGAAGACCCTCGAGCTGGCCGCGCTCAACGAATTCGCCACGCACATGGGCCGCATCAATAGCGCCGTGCGCTTTCAAATCTGGATCAACGGCGAGCCTTATGACGAGGCGGTCGAGATACTCGGCGACGGCTTTATTGTGTGTACGCCCTTCGGCAGCACGGCGTACTTCAACAAGCTCACGCGGGGCGTGTTCAGCAAGGGCATCGGCATCGCCTTCAAGGCGACCACCGAGCACACCAACCACCTTGTCCTCCCCAGCGATACCCTCATCCGCATCCTCATCACGCGCGGCCCCGCACAACTCGCATACGACAGCGCCCCCGAAATCCTCGACCTCGACGCAGGCGATGAGCTGTTGTTCTATCGCCACCCCCAGAGCGCGATGATCCTCACCTATGGCCCAGTGAAACGGCTGGACGAGCCGTTTTAGCGGGGCCGCCTTTTGGAGTGCTGAGGCTTGCCTCAGCTTTCGTGTAGGAGGCTTGCCTCCGTCGGGCGCAACGTGTGCCAGGTTTGTTGCGAGGACTTTATCGGAGGTTGCATCGGACGGAGGCAAGCCTCCTACGATAAAGCGGCAGCAAGCAGCCGCACTCCAAATAGTCGCTGCAATGTACTTGTTGGTCGGTATCGCTACTTCGGAGTAAGCATCTCCACCGTCCCCCGCGTTCCGTCTATCCGCACCCTCGCACCCTGCGCTATCAGATCCATCGCATTCTCCACGCCAATCACCATGGGCACGCCGTATTCGCGCGCGAGTATCGAGGCGTGAGACAACAGCCCACCGCGTTCGACGATGAGTCCCGCTGCCTGTTGCATGATGCCGGTGCAGGCCGGGTCCAGTGCGCGGAGGATGAGGATGGAACCCGGTGGTATTTTCTGCGGCGCGGTGGGATTGGGGATGTGCAGCGCAATCCCCTCCACGATGCCGGGCGAAGCACCCAGTCCAGCGAGTCCCGTACCGGAGGTGGCTGGGGCAGGTTGATCTGGGGCCAGCAGTGCGGGCGGGTGGATGGATGCATAGAGAAATTGCTCGTGCCTACGAAGGCGCAGCTCTCGCGCGCTTGGGGCGATGCCTTGGGTCACGGCCTTGTGTAGTTCGTCCCATGTAAACAGCCAGACGTAGTCCGAGCCTTGGAGCACGTCTCGATCCGTAAGCCCCAGAGCGAGGTGCATCACCATGCGGCGTTGCCGCGCGAGAATGTGCTCCCAAGTGAAGCGTTGCACTTCGCGCAGTTCAAGCAGTCGCGCGAGCAGGCGCAGGGGGCTGAGGCTTTGAGACGGGCTAACATCCCCCGCCCTTCGGGCACCCCCTTCAAAGGGGGACCTAAGAGAAGAGGTACTTTCCACTATCTCGCCCCATGTAGGAGTCGCGTAGTCGAGCGAGGTCGAGCGATCAGCAAAGCTCTCAAGGATTACCTTGCTGTTCTCTGGGGTGTGTTGCTCTCGCCACTCAGTGTAAGCCGCATTCGCGGCGGTGGTGGGCAGGTGGATGCGTTGCTTGAGTTGGGCGTCCAGTCGCGCAGCGGTGGCGCTTGGTAGCAGGGCTTGCAGCATCTGGTAAGCGCGGTAGCCGTAGTCTGCCCAGAGAATGCTCCAGCGGTGAATCTCAAGGTATCGGCGTGACAGCGCATCGCAGCGTCGCCAGTCTTGCTCGAATTGTTCCCAGTTCTCTGGGGTTGCCGATACCTGCGCCAGCGCGCCCGGCAGTTCACGGGCAAAGGCGTCCCATGCACGCAGGTTGAGGAAGACGTCGCGGAAGTTTTTCAGCACCGTCACACCCGCGCACCAGGCGTAATGCAGCGTGGCCAGCGGCCCGCCGCCTGCCTTGCCCTTCGCGCCGAATATCTGGCGCAAGTCTTGCGACAGCCACCAGCGCGGCGCGCCACGCAGCATGGTCTCAAAGAGGCGCTGCGGGGCATAGGCCCGGCCCGCGTGGAAATGCAGCAGCGGCTCGGGCACCGCCGCGCCCCGCATCCGCAGGGCATCGCCAAGTGCCACGTCTGCCACCAGCCGCAACAGCGTGTCGCGCGTGAAAGGGGAGATTGGGTTGGGAAAGCGCTGATCGAAGAACCACGACGAGTGCGGTTCGTTGGGCAGCAGTGCGGGGTCCAGTTGCATTGCAGTGACGGGGCGCATCTGGAGTATCCACAGATGCTCGTCACGGACACACCATTCCACATCGGCAGCTGCGGACCAGACGAATAGCTCGGCCATATACATAACCGACGCAATTTGCATGAACAGGGAATCGGATTCAGTGTATGCGTCGAGATCGAAGTGAATCTTCTCCGGCGTGGCAGACCCGTCTACCAGCGCCGCGCCGTGACCTCGCACCATTTCTATCAGCAAGGTGCGCGGCTGCGCCGCTGCCGGGTTGGCAGAGAAAGCCACGCCCGCGATATCCGGCTGCACCATGGCCTGCACGATTACAGGAATGGGCGCTGGCCCACCCGACAGCGCCACACTGCGGAAGGCGGCGGGGATGTCTTCAGCGGTGGATGCGAATGCCGTGTGGTATTGCCCGGCCTTGCTTGATGTTGCGGAGTCCTCGTCGAGGGCGGAAGAACGCAAGGCCAGTCCGGCAAAGCCTTCGCGGGTCCAGGCTTCCAGCGCGGGGGAGAGGCGGGCAATCAGGGTGGCATCGCTCTCTTCCAGCCATTCAGCGGTCAGGTGGTTTGGCAGCGAAAACCACGGCGGCACGGGAAGTCCGGCTACGCTCAACATCAAAAGGCCAACGGCCTTGCCGCCATTTGCCGAGGGCGAACGGGTGCCGGGGGCATCTCCCGGGGCCATGGCGCCGGGCGGAATGAAATCACGCATGGGCAGTCCGGGAAAGCGCAGCGCCGTGCATCCGCATTTGAATTCCTCTGGTGCCTAGATTCCCGCCTGCGCGGGAATGACGAAAATCTAGTCGAGAACGTTCCATTGTGCCGTCACTGCATAGAGCACCACCCCTGCGGCGGTGGCCACGTTCATGCTGTTCTTGTATCCGTGCATGGGAATCTTAACCACCTTGTGGCAGCGGGCCAGGTTGTCGGGGTGGATGCCGTTCACCTCGTGCCCGAACATCACGGCCACGGGCTGCGGCCAGGTCACGCGGTGCATCAGTTCCGCTTCGGGCGTCACCTCAATTCCCGCCACCGTGATTCCCTGTTCCTTCAGCGCGGCGATGCAGTCCTTGGTCCGCTCGTAATAGGTCCACGGCACATAGTCGAACGCGCCAAGGGCGGTCTTCGCCAGCTTGATGTGGGGCGGGTGGGCGGTCATGCCGCACAGGTGCAGGTGGGCCACGCCCGCCGCGTCCGCTGTGCGGAATATCGAGCCAACGTTAAACGCGCTGCGGATGTTGTCCAGCACCACGTGCAGCGGCAGCCGGTCGCGTGCCAGCAATTCGTCGCGCGGCACGCCCGCGTAATGGGGTTCAAGTTCAGCCATGAGTGCTTCCCGACCAAGGTGTGAATTCCGCATAGGATAATCGAGCGGGCGCACACAAATCGCGCCCGGCGCGGCGGGGGTGTTGTATAGTATCGGGCTACCCTGTGTTTTCGGGCGCCTGGAGTTGTTTGGTGTCTTTACATCTATTCAGGGGATTCGGCCTTGCCGTGGCGTTGTGCGCCGCGCTGGGCGCATCCGCTCAAGACCCGTCCGGCAATGCCGGGCTGTGGGCCGAGGCCACGCTCTACCGCGATGAGTGGGGCGTGCCGCATGTCTATGCCCAAACGCCGCGCGGGCTGGGCTTTGCCTTTGGCTACGCGCAGGCCGAAGACCACGCCGAGGCCATGCTGCTGGCGTATCGCGCGGTGACTGGGCGGCTGGCCGAGGTGCAGGGAGAATCGGCAGCGGCGGCAGATGCCTTCGCCCTGCGCATGGGCCACGGCCAACTGGCCGAGCGCGCCCTGCCCCAGCTAGACGACGCCACCCGCACCCTGTGCGAGGGCTTTGCCCAAGGGGTGAACGCCTGGCTGGAGGCCAACATCGACCGCGTGCCCGAATGGGCTGAGGGCGTTTCCCCGCAAGACGTGCTCGCCCTGTGGCACGCCTTCGTCACGCTGCAATCTCCACTCGATCTTCCCGTGCAACGCCCCATGGGCCGGGGTATGGAAACGGGCAACGCTTGGGCGGTGGCTCCTGGCCACACGCCCGAAGGGCAGACCGTGTTGGTGATCAATCCGCACCAGTTCCATAACGGCCCCTTCCTATGGACCGAGGCGCACCTCGTGCTGGGGGATTACAACGTCTACGGCGCGACGCTCTACGGCCTGCCGGTGATGGTGATGGGGCACAACCCCGTGCTGGGCTGGGGCTTCACCCCCAACCTTGCCGACACGGCAGACGTGTTCGAGCGCAACATGCAGGCCGCGCGCAGTTCGGCGGCAGAGCTGGACCTGCCCGACATGGCGGCGGACCAGGCGCTGTTGCTCGAGTATTACAGCAAGGCCCGTCCCTACTACGTGCGCACCGACACAGGCATGGAAGAGCGGCTGGA
>JBIKMR010000397.1:0-2824 GCA_044359155.1 Candidatus Hydrogenedentales bacterium
CACACCCCTGTTTGAACTAGTTGACGTGCGCGCGGGCTATGGCCCGATCGAGGTGCTGCGCGGGGTCTCGCTGCATGTACACGAGGGCGAGATTGTTACCCTGATTGGCGCAAACGGCGCGGGCAAGACGACCACGCTGATGTGCGCGTCGCGCGTGCAGCCGCTGCGGGCGGGGCGGATTGTGTTGGCGGGGGAGGATATGAGCAAGACCCCGGCGCACAAGCTGGTGGCGAAGGGGCTGGCGCAGGTGCCCGAGGGGCGCAAGATTTTCCCGCGCCTGAGCGTGTTGGAAAACCTGGAGATGGGGGCCTACCTGCGGCGGGACAAGGCGGGAATCGCCGAGACGCTGGAGCGGGTGTATGCGCTGTTCCCCATATTGAAAGAACGACGCGGGCAACTGGGCGGTACGCTGTCCGGCGGCGAGCAGCAGATGCTGGCGATTGGCCGCGCCCTGATGAGCGGGCCGCGCGTCTTGCTGCTCGATGAACCCTCGATGGGCGTGGCGCCGCTGTTGATAGCAAGAATATTCGAGGCCATCAAGCTGTTAAACCGCGAGGGAATGACGGTGTTGCTGGTGGAGCAGAACGCCCACATGGCGCTGCGCACCGCGAGCCGGGGCTACATCATCGAGGGCGGGCGCATTGTGCTGGAGGGACCGTCGGCAGATTTGATTGGCAACCCCAAGGTGCGCGAGGCGTACCTCGGCGAGTAAGGCATAGGGAGTTTGAGCAATGGCAAACACGGAATTTGAAGCGCTGGCGATGATCAGCCTGATGGCGGCGTTTGCGGATGGCGGGGCGGATGGGGGAGAGCGGGAGAAGCTGAAGGAAATTTTTGACAGTTTTGCGGAGCTGGGGCCGGATGCGTATCGCAAGGTGGTGATGGGAGAGGTGACGGTCGAGGGGGAGGCGGCGCTGTTGACCACCCCGCAGTTGAAGACTTTGGCGTATGAAATGGCGCTGGCGGTGTGCGACGCAGACGGGGTGAGTTCGGAGAAGGAGAAGGCGTTTCTGGAAAGCCTGCGCGCGGCCCTTGGGCTGGCGGCCTCTGCCGTGGCAGAGTCCACCCAGCAGGCTGAGGCGATGGCCGCTGCGCCAGTGGATTCGCCGATTGGGGCCGTGCCTCCCTTGCCTGTGCCGATGTCCGCACCAGCGGCGGCCGCCACCGATCCGCGCGAGGCGGAGGTGGATGGCGTGATCATGAAGTACGCGATCATCAACGGCGCGCTGGAATTGCTGCCGCAGTCCATGGCGACGATGGCCATACTCCCCTTGCAGATGCGGCTGGTGTACCTGGTGGGCAACACCTATGGCGTGCAACTGGACTCGGGTCACATAAAGGAATTCCTCGCGGTGGCGGGTGTGGGGGTGACGTCGCAGATGTTCGAGAACTTCGCCCGCAAGGTGTTCGGGGGAATCGTTCGCAGCACCATGGGCAAGACGGCGGGTCGCCTGGCCAAGGGCGCCACGGGCGCAGCGCTCACCTTTGCCACCACCCACGCGCTCGGGCAAGTGGCCAAGCAATACTACCGGGGTGGTCGCCGCATGGACCAGATCGCCCTGAAGGAAGTCTTCTCGCAGCAAGTGACCCAGGCGCAGCAACTGTACGCGCAGCACAGCGGCACAATTCAGCAGCAAGCGCAATCGCTGGACCTGAAACAGGTGATGGGGATGGTGCAGGGGCGGTAGGGTCTATTTGCCACGTGCCTCGGTGCGCACGCGGTAGAGCTTCTCGGTAAAACCGCCCTCCTTGGTGAAGGCCTCTGCCTGGGCGGCGACTTGTGTGTCGAGCAAGTGGCAGCAGAGATTCAGCAACGACAGTGCGGCGTTTGCTGCAAGTTGGGCGGAGTAGGGCGCGGTGCGGGTTGGGGGAGACACGGACGCACACGGACCTGCACTGACTGACACGGACACTTCCTTCATATCTTTTGTCTGTGCGGGTCCGTTTCTGTCCGTGGTGGTCCATGCAATGCTTCGTTCTACTTCTACCCATGCTCGCACTTCGTCCAAAGTGGCACACCGCGCTGCCTTGAAGCGCAGCAGCACGGGGTGGTTCGGTGGCCACGGCTGCAAGCCCCTTTGACGCAGGTAATCTTCATAATCCAAGCGAAGCTCTTCGAGGCTGGCGCGCGCCACGTTGGTGAGTTTCAGCTCGAACTTCTTTGAAGTGCCAGAGGCTGCACTGCCCTCGGCGATGTTCTGCACGCCACTTCGCGCAGCCTGCACCATCTGGTCATGGGTGCGGCTGCGTAACTCAATGTAGCGATCGCAGAAGCGAACGGTGAGGTCGTAGACCAGTTGCGCAAGCTGAAAGCTTTTCAGCTTGCGGTAGCCGCCGTGAGGGGAGATGAGTTCTTCTGGCATTCGTTAGTCCTCCAGTATCAGTACATCGTCTCTGACCCGCCCCTTCGATAGCTTCTTCTGCAGCCGCGCCAAGCGCAGTTCAAACTCGGAGCGAATCACGGCAATGCCAAATCGCCCTGGCGCTTCCAGCGCCTCCGAGCAAAGCGCATATGCCTTGGCCAGATTCTTGGCGCGGTGTTCGTAGTGTTTCACCAGCTCCAGCCGGGCGTTGGCGTTTGAGGGGTATTCATTCACCGCGAGTTCGAGAATCTCCTGCATCTCTTCAAACCGGGTCAGCCGCTTGTAAGCGTCGGCAAGTAAGTCGAGGCATTCGCGGCGCATGATGTCTTCTCTATCGCCGGGGCGGTCGAAGCGATCGGACTCGAGGCAGGCCTTGGCGAGTTCGGCGGATTCTTCGTAGCGCTTTTGCTTGTGGTGCAGGCGGGCGAGGGAGAGCTTGTCTTCGAGGTGGTCGAAGCCTT
>JBIKMR010000010.1:0-33616 GCA_044359155.1 Candidatus Hydrogenedentales bacterium
GCGATGCATTGCCGGGTTTGGTGATTGATCGCTACGGCCCGCTGGCCATGGCCCAGACCACATGCGCCTTTTACGCACAGCATGAGGAAGCGCTGGCCGCTGCCGTACTCGAAACGCCGGGGGTGGGAACGCTGGTCTTCGAAAAGAGCGGCAAGGTGAGCAGGCACGGTGTCGAGCGCGAGGCTGTCGAGGTGGAGGTGGAGGGGATGAAGATTCGACTGCCGCTCGAGGGCAACCAGAAGACCGGCCTCTTTCTCGATCAACGCTGCAACCGACTGGTGCTCGAGCCGTGGTGCAAGGGCGCGCGTGTGCTGGACGGGCATTGCTACCACGGGCTATGGAGCCTGCACGCCGCGCGCGGCGGCGCGGCATCCGTGCTTGCGGTGGACACCTCCGCCGAGGCCACGGCCCGCGCGAAAGCCAACGCCGAGATGAACGGCTACGGTGATGTGTGCGCCTACGAGACCTGCTCCATTGAGGACAAGCTGGCGGAAGACACGCGCTACGACGTGGTCATCATCGACCCGCCCGCCTACGCCAAGAGCCGCGCCCATGCGCCCAACGCGTTGAAGCGCTACCGTGCGCTCAATGCCGCCGCCATGGCCCGCGTCGAGCCCGGTGGCATACTCGTCAGCTGTTCCTGCTCGCACTTCGTGTCGCCCGAGGAATACCTAGAAATTATCCGCCAGGCCGCCATCGGCGCGCGCAGGCAGGTGTGGCTGATAGAAATGCGCGGGGCCGCGCCCGACCACCCGGTCCACTTTGCCATGCCGGAAACCAGCTACCTGAAGTGCGCCGTGCTGCGGGTTCTTTAACAGACCTGCAACCAAACCGTCCCTGAACGTTCACCATATTATTCCCTAACATTCGGCGGTTAGCTTACGGGCTCTTGCACTCGTTCGGTTTCAGTTTGGGTTAGGGAGCGTATCCATGAAGCAGCGCCACGTCATTACTGCCTTTGGCTTAGCATTTGCCTTGTTCGCGGTGAGCACGCCTTTCGCGGCGGAGACGGTCGTCACCGTTCCCGCGTGGCGCGAGACGGCTGCTGCCCCGACAACGGGCGACGCGGCGGACGACCCTGCCGTGTGGGTGCATCCAACAGACCCGGCCCAGAGCCTGGTGATTGGCACCAACAAGGACGGCGGCCTAATGGTGATGGGGCTGGACGGGAAGTCCGTGCAGTACCTTGAAGGCGGCGAGCCGAACAATGTGGATGTGCGCAGCGGCGTAATGCTGGGTGGCCAGCCGCGTGCCATCGTGGCGGCAAGCGAGCGCAAGGCCAACACCATCGCGACATGGGTGGTGGACGAGGCCACACGCACGCTGAAGGCGCTGCCGGTGGAGAACTGCAAGCCGGTGATCGAGGTGTATGGTTTTGGGCTGTACAAGAGCGCGAAGGATGGCCGGCTGTATGGAATCATCACCAGCAAGGATGGCGGTGTTGAACAGTGGGAGCTGCGCGACAACGGCACGGGCAACGCGCTGACGGCGCAGCTGGCGCGCGCTTTTGACCTGGGCGGCCAATGCGAGGGTGCAGTGGCCGACGACGCAAACGGCGTGCTTTACATAGGCGAAGAGGGCGTGGCCGTGTGGCGAGTGGATGCCGAGCCGGACGCCAAGCCCGTGCCCGTGGCGGTGGACTATGCCAAGCCCAAGGGCAAACTGACTGCGGATATCGAGGGCGTGGCGCTATCAGCCGCAGGCCCCGGCTACCTTGTTGTCTCTGCACAAGGCAGCAACAGCTTCTGCGTGTATGAGCGCGCCAAGCACACCTTCGTGGGTGAGTTCAGCATTGGCGCAGCAAACGGCGTGGACGAAGTCAGCGGCACGGATGGCATTGAAGTTATCAGCGTAAACTTGGGCGCAGGACTCGAAGCGGGCCTGTTCATTGCGCAGGACGACGAGGACGACGCGGGCAACCAGAACTTCAAGCTGGTGCCATGGAGCGCCATTACGGATGCACTCAGTCTGAAGCCCTAAGCTTCACGAAAATCTAACCTTTTGCCAACACACCCGAAATGCAGCGTTGCTACATTTCGGGTGTGCATTTTTGTGGCACACACTTCCTTTTTATATCGTCTACAGAAGGACCCGTTATGAAAAAGCGTGGATTTACCCTGATTGAACTGCTGGTGGTCATCGCCATCATCGGCATTCTGGCGGCCATTTTGCTGCCCGCCCTTGCCCGTGCGCGCGAAGCCGCGCGCCGCGCCAGCTGCCAGAACAACCTGAAGCAGTGGGGACTGATCTTCAAGATGTACTCCGGCGAAGCGCGCGGCCAGTTCTTCCCCGGCTATACCGACATCTCCCCAGGCTTCAAGCATGAGCAAGTATTGGTGGACATGCGAGCCTTGTTCCCTGAGTACATCAGCGACGCCAAGATTTCCATTTGCCCCTCGGACAGCGGCGCGGATGCCAGCACCTTTGGCGGGCAGGTACTGCCGCTCGAAGAAGGGTTGGAAACCATTCAGGCGCTCTCCCCGACGGAAGCCACCCCGGATTGCACGCTGGCCCACCTGAGCGTAGCGCGCTCGTATGCCTATATCCCCGTGGCCACCACCACGCCAACCCAGGGCGCGCTTGCATTCAAAGCCTACGAAGAAGCCTTCGAGGTCGCACGCGACGACGTGGGCTTGGGTGCCCAGATGAATCTTGGCACGAGCTGCCCCTATAACAACGTGAGCTTTGACGACGGTACCGTATACGTGGGCACCTTCGACCTGCGTGGCCAGCGCTATGCAGCGGGCGTGCAGGACGGTTGGTTTGCCAATACCTCCGGTGACGTGGACACAACGATTCAGTTTAACGCCAGCGACCGCGCGCAAGACGATGGCAGCGAGGCGCCGCCCGTGCTCTATCGCCTGCGAGAAGGTGTCGAGCGCTTCCTCATCACCGACATCAATAACCCCTCGGCCAGCGCGCAGGCCCAGAGCACCATCCCAGTGCTGCTGGACGCTTGGTCGCAAAATGGCAAGCTGGCTGATGGCGCTGACGGACTACGCATTGAAATATTCAACCACCTGCCCGGTGGCGGCAATGTGCTCTACCTCGACGGTCATGTAAGCTACCTGCGCTACAAGGATGCCTATCCCCTTGCCAATAGCACCGTCGGCGAAGGCGAAGAATTCTCCGACAAGATCGCCGATGGCATGTGGGACTGATTCTCACGGCACTCCTGCCAGCATAAGCAAGGCCCCCACCGTGGTGGGGGCCTTTTCATTTTATTCCATTACCCTCAGAATGCCAGCACGCGGCTGGTGATCCATTCCGGCAGGATGCGGCGGGCGATGAGTATGCCGGAGATGCAGATGGCGAGGGTGAGCAGGGTGATGGCGGACTGGAAGAGGAAGAGGTTCTCGGTGAGGGTAGGAAGGGCAGCCGCGATGAGCCCGGTGGCGCGGCGCAGCACGAAGCCGTGGATGAAGAAGATGCCAAAGCTGATACCGCCGAGGGTGGCCAGCCATTGCGGCCAGGGCAAGTGGACCAGCTTGAGCAGGATGAGGATGACGGTGTAGCCGTAGGCGAGGGGCATGTAACGCAGGTCGGATATGGCGAGTTCAAAGGTTCCCTTGGGCACCAGCCATACGGACTCCATGATGCTCAACCAGCCAAAGAGCACCGCCAGCGGAATGAGGATGCGCAGGGAAAACCCCTCGACTATCTGCGGGTTCCGCCGCAGGTAGATGCCCATGGGGAAAAAGGACAGCCAACCGATGAAGGGGGTCTTCGCCACCTCGTAGGGCATGTTGGGCCAATAGAAAAACTGCACAAGGTAGAGGCAGAAGATGACCAGCATGTGGATTGCGAACAGGGTGTGGATACCGTAGCGCCAATCGAGTATGCGGATGAACACCGGCGTGAGCAGGTAGAACTGGATGATGAGCAGGATGAAGTAGTACCCACCATCGGCGCGGCCCGTCACGATTCGCAGCAGCGCATCGAGCGGGGTATAGCTGACGGCGAAAGCCCAGCTGAGGCCGAGAAAAAACACGGACCAGAACAGGAAGGGAATCGCCACGCGCGACACCCGCTTGGAAAGATAGTTGCCGTAGTCGGCCCAGGAGTCGAAACGGATTGACCCGAGCAGGTAGCCCGACAGGAAGAGGAAAATGGGTAGGCAGGGCAGCAGCACGTTGCGCTCGACCATGGCCAACCAGAAATCGAACTGGCGTTCCGGGTTGTTGAGCAGCGGCCAGGCCAGGGCGGTAGTGTGGCCGAAGACCACGAAGAGGATCGCGATGCCACGAAAGGCGTCGAACGCAATAATGCGGCCCTTGGCCTTGGCGGCTGCCGCCACTGCTGGGTCGGGGCTACTCATTGCTGTCTCGATTTACGGTATCTTGCCACGAGATGCGCACGTTCTTCTGGCTGAGTTCGTAGCGCAGGTCGCGCGAGCGCTCGCCAATTTTCTTGGCGGGAATGCCGGCGACGATGGTGTAGGGCGGCACGTCTTTGGTGACAATGCTGCCCGCCGCCACCACCGCGCCCTCGCCAATGTTCACGCCACGAATCACCATGGCGCGCGCATAGATGCAGGCGCGGTCGCCCACCGCCGTGGCTTCCATGAAGGCGCGGTAGTCCGGCGATTGCACGTCGTGCCCGCCGCAATAGAACGACACCTGCTCGCCAATGTCCACGTTGTCGCCAATCTTCAGGCTGATTCGGCCATCAAGCAGCACGCCGGGATTGATGACGGAGTTGCGCCCAATCTCGATCGACCGGGGCCGCTTGTATTGCACGCCCATGTGTACGTAAGTGCCGGGGCCAATCTTAATGAGGTACATGCGCCGCAGCAGGAAATGCCGCAGGCGCGGTAAGGGCACATAAGTGACGACGTAGTTCAGGAAGCCGAGGTACCACAGGTACAGATCGCGGAGTATGGCGATGAGTATCGTTTTCATTTCGCGCTCCTCCGTGGGGCCAGTAGCCCGTCGTAGATGTCCAGTGCGCGCCGGGCGATGGTGTCCCACGAAAACTCGCGCTGGCCCTTCGCCCGCCCGGCGGCCCCCATTCTCTCACAAAGCGCGGGATCGCGCAGCAGAGTCAACATCCGCTCCGCCAACTGCGCCGGGTCCTGCGTGGTCACCAGCCCGTTCTCGCCCTCGTCAATAACGCAGCGAATCGCGGGGATGTCTCCCCCAATCACGGCCTTGCCATAATGCCATGCCTCGACGTACACCCCACCAAAACTTTCCTGCATCGACGGCATACACAGGTAGGCGCACCCGGCAAGGGCGGCCGCCTTCACATCCATCGGCACTGCGCCCAGGTTAAGGACGCGGGGATCGCTCACGTCCTTGAACAACTCCTGCGAATACGGCGTGTGCGGCCCGATGAAGGCCATGCGTAGGTCGGGGAATTCTTCCCACACTTTGGGCAGGGCTTTCAGGATTCCAGCCATGCCCTTGTATTCGTATTGCTGCCCGAGGAAGAGCACGTAGCGATGGTCGCCGAGGCCGTTGTCCTTGCGGAACTTGGCCACGTCGAAGGTGTCGCAGACGATTGGGCCTACACCAGTCACATGAATCCGGTCCGCCTGCACGCCGATATCGTTGGCCAGCGTTTCTTTCTCGGACTGGGTGTACACGGCCAGCGCGTCGGCCTCGCGGTAGATGCGGTCGTATTCCACATAGCGCCAGCCTCGCCAGCGCGGGTGGTGGTTGGGCGTGAACACGAAGGGGATGCCCTTGGCCTTGGCGTAGTCCAGGCAGGCACGCGCCAGAAACTCGCGGCCTATGCGCGTAAAGTGGATGACATCGTAACCGTCGAGCAACTCCGGGAGGTAGGGTCGGTGCAACCGCGCCAGCGCACGCGTGGCCAAGGGGATAGCCGCGTAATAAGACGCGGCCCACGGGGCCATGCACAGCTTGGTGAAGTTCGAGAACCCAATGCGGCGCACGGGCAAGCCTTCGTACTCATAGCTGCCCGCTGGCTCGGCGGATACCGTGGTAAAGCGCAGCCAGTCAGTGCGGTTCTGGCCGGAATTCGTCAGCACTTGCACCTCCGCGCCCGCCGCTTGCGCAGCCTTGGCCAGGCAGTGCAACTGAATCTGCGCGCCACCGATGGCGGGGGGATAAAGGGGGGATACGTAGAGTATTCGCATAGCGCGACTCAATTCGTTTTCGCCGCGATGCTGGTGCGCTCGCCCCGGAACGACAGGCCCTCGAAGAAGGCGCGCTGGGGGAACAGGCCGGGGGCCATCAGGTAGAGCGAGGCGCGCAGGTAGGTGCCGCAACGCCAGAGCACGCAGCGCTTTTCAAGCACCGCGGCCGCGTCTCCGCGCAGCTTGGCCACGATGAGCTGCGGCAGGTTCTTCAACAAAGCCTGCGCCAGCCGGGCGCAGCACAGCAGCGCCAGCGCCACCTTGCCACGCGTGCGCGCATCCACTTCGGCGAGCGCCACACCCACGCGCAGCGAGCACCATTTGAAGTAACTTTCCTTCACGCGGTACGGCGGGATGAGGTGATGCACCACAGACTCCGGCGTGAACCACACCTCGACGCCCGCATCAAGAACGCGCACCATCAGCTCCGCGTCCTCACCGCCCCAGTGCAGGCCGTTGTCGAAACCGCCCAGCCGCTCGAGCAGCGCGCGCTTGAACATTACGTTGCCCGTGCCGGGGCATTCCATCAGCCGGGTGATTCGCTTCTCGGGATGTTCCTTGAAACCCAACATGCCCTTGGTCACCCACGTAAGCGGCATCATGGGCGGCTCGTCAAAGCGCAAGTGGACCGCCCCGCCCACGCATTCGGTGTCGTGCTTTTGTGCCAGCGCCCAGAGCGTGGCCAGCCAGTTGGGCTCGTTCACCTGGTCGTCATCGGTATACGCCACCCATGCGCCTGTGGCCGTTTGCCAACACAGGTTGCGCGCCGCCGCCACGCCCTGCCCCTGCCCCATCACGCAGGTCAACGGCACGGGAGACGCCGCCCGCGCGGCGGCAATCACTTCCTGCGTGGCATCGGTCGATGCGTCGTCCACCACCACGATGTCATACGTGAATGCGCCGCCTGTCTGCTGGCTGGTGAGCGAGGCCAGCGCCAACGGTAGCACGCCCGCTCGGTTATACGTGCAAATGGCGACCGTGATATCGGGCGCGGCGGAAGGCTTGGGGGATACTGCTTCGCTCATGGGGCGGTGGCGCTAGCGCGCCGCAACAAGCGCTTTGCCCGAAAGCTCTTCGGTGCTGTCTTCCAACTCCGCGTCTGTCTCTTCCACAAACCCGCACCGTGCCAGCAGCACCATCACAAGGAAGGTGTACAGGGCCGGGAACAGGAACGCGGACTCGAACGCGCCGTGCATGATCGAGAAGAGCAGCAGCACGAAGGCGAAGGCGTAGGCCGGTTCGTTGGTGTTCATGGACTTGCTGCCGAAGTAGGCCAAGCCGCCCACCAAGAGAATTATGTAGGCGATCATGCCAAACACGCCGAGGCCCAGCCACAGGTCGAGGTAGATGGAGTGAGCGGAGCCCGAATACCAGTCGATCTGCATGGCGATGTCTTGCGTGTTCTCGGCGGTCCAGAAGCTGTTGTATCCCCAGCCCAGCAACGGGCGCTGCTGGATGAAATACCAGCACTCGTTCCACAATTCGGTGCGGCCTGTAAGCTGCGTGGCGTGCGACAGCGTGGTCTCGGTGCGGCCCATCTGCACCACGCTTTCGATAAACGGCCCCAGCACGGGATAGAAGATGGGGGTGGCGCAGGCAAGCAATGCTGCCCCTGCGACCAGTAGAATTTTCAGTGCAGCGGGCAGCCAGAGCAGCGAATACAGCGCAAGTGAAATGAAGACCAGCGCAAACGGCGTGCGGGATTTGGTGAGCACAAGGAACGTTAACGCCACCACGGCCAGCATCAGGAACTGCCTGCGCCATTCGCCGGGGCGCGCTGCCGCAAACACGCACGCAAGGAACATCAGCGCGCAGTTCATGCCTTGGCCGTTCGGGTGGATGGTGCCAGAGAAGCGATAGCCCGATACCCACGGGCGGAAGGAGCCCCAGAAAACTTCGGAACCCACGCCCGCGATCAGGTAGAGGGTGGAACTGAGGATGACGAAATAGAGGAGGTCCTGTATGCGGAAGCGCTGCGCCACGAAGAGCGCGCCCAGCGATAGCATGACAAAGATGGCCAACTTGTTCGCGGTGATGGCAGGCTCGAAACTCCACACCGCGCTCAACACGCACCAAAGGAAAAAGAATACGACCACCCGGCCATAGAACCCGCGCGCCGCCAGCGGGCGTATGCTGCTGAAGGCCAGCATTCCCAGGAACGACACGCCACCCAGCAGCAGGTACGTGGCCGCCTTGTACCATTGGCCAGACTCGTATTGCGCCAGCAGCACGAGCGCTTCCTCTTCACTGGGGTTGAATTCCTCGACCCCGCGAAACGCGGCGAACTGGTTGCGAAACATGTCGTGGCTGGTGACGAAGAACACCGCCGTGAGGAAGAGGAACAGCAGCAGCGGCGCGCGCTGCCACAGGCTCGTCTCGGGTTCGTTTATCCTGGAGTCTGCCGTCATCCTGCGACCACCTCCTCGCGCGGTTGAGCAATCAGGAACGCCGCCATGCGGCAGCATAACGCCACGCCGTTGGCAAGGCAAAGCGCCCACGCCGCGCCCTTGATTCCATATTCCCGTACCAGCGGGATGCCCGCTGCAAACAACAGCACCAGCGGGATGAAGTTCACCTGAAAGTCGAGGTCGGCCCGTTCGATGGCAAATAGCCCACGCGAGAACACAAAGGCCAGCGCCAGCAGGGTGAGATTAATCGCAAGCACCGTCATCACCGGGGCGCCTGCTGCAAACGCCTCGCCATACACCAGCCCCAGCATCCACTCGCCTGCAATGTAGAGCACCGCGCAGAGACCCAGCATAGGCACGGCCAGCGCGGCGTTCGCCTCGAACACGTAGCGGCGCAGCGCGGGCGCGCCCGACGTGGCGTATACCGACGCAATCTTCGGCCCAAGAAAATTATGCACGCCCATCATGAAGACATTCCCGAGGGAGACCAGCGTAAACGCAGCGCCCCACACCCCGGCCTGTTCCGGGCCTTGGTAGTAATTGATCAGCCATGGATAGAAATTCATGCTCACACCCCAGAGCACCGCGCTCGCCACCACCCACTTACCGAACACCCAATGCCGCGCAAAGTCTTCGCGCCCACGGGCAAAGCTTACCTTCACCCCACCATCCGCCAGCCAGAAATATCCAAGCGACACCACTGCGCACGCCACCCCCACCACGCCATACGCCGCCGCTGGGGTCAGCCAGCCTGCACGGTACACCGCGTAGAGTCCCCCCAGTTGCAACACCGCCACCAGCGCGTCGCACACCAGCGCGGTGCGCATCTGCATGTGCGCAAAGCACAGCCGCCGGGTCTGGTCGCGCAGCAGAAAAAACACCGATGCTGCCGCCAGCGCCATAAAGACGGGGGCCATGCCGTGTGGCCCAAAGCCCGCCGCACTCACCAGCGCCGCCAACAGGAAACCCGCGCTGACCAACAGGCTCAAGGTTCCTTGGTGCGCCAACACGCTGCCGCGATACCACGCCGCCTCGCCCTCCGCCTGCCGGGGCGCATACACCGAGTAGGGCGTGCTGATCAGCGCGTTCTGCAATTCCAGCAGGAACACCAGAATCGTGAAGCCGAGGAAGTACAACCCGTACTCCGTTGGCCCGCACGCCCGCCCCACAATCACCCCGGTTCCGAAATTTGTCAGGCTCGCAAAGAACTGCCCCGCCACCGCCAGCAGCGCGTTCACCGGCAGTCTTTTCAATACAGCAGTCAACCGGTCATCCTCATGTCCCGTGCGGCGCGCTTTCGCGCACGCAGCCTAAAGGAACCGGCGATACACCCACGCGGGGATGTAGTGCTTTTGCTTGTTCAGGATAACCCCGAAGACTTTGCCGTGCTGTTCTTCAATCTGGTCGATGGCGGTCTTGATGACCTGCCAGCGCGTGTGCTCCGCTTCCACCACCAACACCGCGCCATCCACCAGCTGGCTCAACACCACCGCGTCCCAGCTTCCGGCCAGCGGCGGCGCGTCAATCACGATCATGTCGAACTGCGTGCGCAGCTTGTCGAGAATCTGCCCCGCCTTGGGGGATGCCAGCACGGTGGGCAGCGACGCGGCATTTGCGCTGATCTCGCCCACGGAAAGGCCGGGCACATCGGTCGGGTAGATGGTGCTCTCTACGCTGGCGTCACCCGTGATGACAGCATCCCAGCCCTTGGCACCCGATGCTGGCAGCAGCTTGCGGCTGGCCGAGCGTTGCCCCGCTGCAAGCAGCAGCGTGGGCCGACCTAAACGCGTGGGCACCAGCTTGGCAAACACAGTGGCAATGCGCGAGCTGTCTTCGCCGTCTTGCCCGCTGGCAAACTGCACGACTACAGACTCTTCGCGCGGGCGCTGCGCCTGGATGCGCCGGGCCACGGAGAGCAGTTTGTTCTCCAGGCCCTTGGAAATGCGCAAGCCCGCTGGCAGCGCCACGCTCAAGCCCGCGCCGCCGCGTCCCTTGCCTGCATTTTCCAGTGCTTCATAAATCTGCGTCATGGCGTCAACCCCTCAGTTGCTCGCCGGTGCATCACCGGCAGCCGCCGTTTCATTTTCTATTGCTTCACCGGGAATGACCAGAGTCTCTCCCGCGAGTATCAGGTTTTCGTCGTACAACTTATTCGCGCTCTTAATGTCGTCAATGCTGCGCTGGTCCACCTTCCCCTTCGCCTTGAGCAGCAACTGCGTCAGCGTGTCTCCGGGCATGATGGTCAGGGCCACGTTGCCATCGGCATCCACCACCGCCGCATCCGCCACGGGTTCTATCAGCGAAGCATCCGCCGCCACAGCTACCGTGATTTCCTTCGGCGCCTCCGCCACTTCGGGCTTCGGTGCGGGTGCAGGCTCCGATTCTACCGGGGCGGGCACTGCCTCCACGGCCACCGGTGCTTCTTCCACCTCCGGCTTCGCCGCAAGCACCGCTGGTGTTTCCACCACCGGGGCCGGTGCTTCTTCAATAACATCTTCAACTGGGGCCGCTGCCACTTCGGCTACGGGTTCTACTATCGGCTCGGGCGCGGGTTCTTCCGCTACTTCCACCGGCTCGGGTTTCTCCACTTTGGGTGCAACCAGAGGGGCATCCAACACCTTCTCCACCGCGCGTTCTTTTTCCAACATCTTTCGCAACGCAATCGCGTTGACATCTAAAGTATCCGCAGACTCCGGCTCCGGGGTGCTCGCTGCCGCTTCTTCAACAGCTGCTTCCACCGGGGCGGGCGTGCTCGCGGGTGCGGGGGCGCTCACCGGCGTAGCCATCTCCACGCCCTGTGGAACGCGCATCATCGCCATGCCCGCAATGCCCAACACCGCCACCAACCCTGCCGCCGTCGCCCATGGGAGCAGCTTCTGCAAATCCAGCGCGGGCATTTCCATGGGCTTGCGCGTTCGCTGCGGGCTCATCGTCTTCACCACGTCGCGCACCAGCGCTGCGGACACCGGGCTTTGACTCGCGCCAAAGGCGTTTATGAGCACGTTGTCGCAGGTGATGTTCAACACGCGCGGGTTGCCCTTCGCGTGCGCCACAATCGCCTTGAGGGCCGCTGCGGAGAACACCGTTTCCGGCGTGCCGCCTGCCTGGCGCACGCGGTGCTTCACGTAGTCCGTGGCTTCCTCGGTGCTCAAGATGCGCAAGGTGGCCCGCACCGCCACCCGTTGATTCAACTGTCGCAGCTGGTGCAAGCCCAGCTTTTCTTCCAGCTCGGGCTGGCCCACCAGCAGCACCTGAAGGAGCTTGTCCTTCGTCGTCTCCAGGTTCGTCAACACGCGTAACTGTTCGAGTGTCTCGACGGGCATGTTCTGCGCCTCGTCGATAATCAACACCACGCTGCGCCCGTTGCTGTATGCGTCAATCAGGTAGTGGCGCAACCACTGCAACCGCGCAAACTGGGTTTGGCCCGTGTCAGGTGGGCCGCCCAACTCCGCAAGTATCGCTTCAAGTAACTCGTCGAACCCCAGATGCGGGTCGAATATATATATGGGCTGGATGTCCGAGCCCTTCAACTTTTGCAGGTACGACCGCAAGATGGTGGTCTTGCCCGTGCCCACTTCTCCCGTAACCACCACAAAGCCCTTCTGCTGCTGCACACCGTACATCACGGTGGCAAAGGCCTCCTTGTGGCTGGGGCTGGGAAAGAGAAACTCCGGGTCCGGCGTAATGTGGAACGGCTCTCTCTCCAGACCGAAGAAGTCTAGGTACACGCGTCATAGTCCTCCTTGGACAATGCCGCGAGCACCGGCACACCCAGCTTGCGCTCGACGCGGTCGGTCGTGTTCAGCGAATCGTTCATGTAGTCCAGAAGGAAGGCAAGGCACAGACCAGCGAAGAGGCCCACCAAAATGCCCAACCCAATGTTCATTGGCTTGTTCGGGTAGCTCGGCTCGACCGGGCGCGTGGGCGCTTGGACTACGGCAAGGTTGGAAACCTTGGCGGTGTCCAGAGCCTCGTTGATGCGGCTGCGCTTGAGGTTGTCGCGGTAGGCGGTGTATTCGGAGTCGGCCACTTCCATCTGGCGTTCCAGGCGAGACAGTTCCGTCTCGAGCGTGGCCAACTTGGCCAGCTCGGCTTGGGCTTCTTCAAGCGATCCGCTCAGGCTATCGAAGGCGGCCTTGCGGCTTTCGTATTCGCCCTTCTCCTGCGCCACGGCCACGGTCAGGTCTTGGAAAACTGTATCCACGGCGGTCACCGTTTCCGCGCGCGTCTCGGGTTCGGCGTCGATCACGGACTGGGTCTGCGCTATCTGCTCGCGCAGGGTAATCAACGGGCGGTGCGTGTCGGGATACAACTCTGCCATCGCCTTCTCCTGGTTCTTCAGGTCGGTGATGACGGTGGTGATGTTGTCGCGAATCGGGCTGACCTCGCGGATGCGGGACTCCGTTACGTGGTTCTTGCTGCGACCCTTCATGGCATCTTCGAGGGCGGCAAGGCGGGCGGCGGAACCGTCGCGCTGGGCACGCAGGTTGCGCCCGTCCATCATCAGCGAGTTGATGCGCTCAAGCAGCGCATCTTTCTGGCTGTTCAGGTTAATGATGCCGTTCGAGGCGCGATAGGATTCGAGTTCGTCGTCCGCCTTTTGCAGGGCTTCCTTCAACTCGGCGGTACGCTGCTCGAAGAATTCGGGCGTGGCCAAAGAGGAGTGAACGTCGATGTGCTCGTCGAGGTAGAGCGAAACAATACGCGTCAATACCTGCTCGGCCATCTCCGCGCCGGGCGCGTCGTAGCTCACGTACACCGTGTTGGTGTTGCGTTCCGCTTCAACCGTCAGGTTGTCGATGACGTTCTGGATGGCTTCGTCTTCGGGAGACAACTTGGTCTTCAGGTCCAGCCCGTAGAGCACACTGTCGATCGTTCCGCGCACCATCGAGCGCACCCCGCGCAGGGCACCCTTGATGCCGCCTGCGCCCATCTCGTCTGGCTTGGCATTGAGCAGGGCTTCTGCATCGGCCACGGCCTTCTTGATCAAGGCACGGTTCTCAAGGATGGCGACTTCCGAACGCACTTCTGCGTCGCGGTTTACCAGCATGCCCATGGTGGGGCCGGAGATAGAGGGATCAACTGCGAGGGATTCGCGCCCCACCTTTACAAGGATACGCGCCTCGGAGGTGTACTTCTCCGGGATGATGTAGGTGTAAAGCGTTACCCCAGCCAGCACGAGGATGGCCACCGTGGCGATAAGCCACTTGTAGCGGAATACCACGTACAGCAGGTCACGAACCGATACGTCGAACAGCTTCTGCGAGGTTGCCATGTCGATATCTTTCTACGCTGCGGCGAATCGTTAGTTGATCGGCTGGGTGAAGGGGCCGAGGTTTACGTTGGTGCTGCGCGAGCGCTGAATCTCGGCGCCCTGTGCATTGCTCCACGCATACGTGGCCTGGAAATTACGCGGCACGAGGCCATTGATGTACTGGTCCACGAACTGGTCCAGGCGATCGATGGCGGTGCGCGGAATGAATATCACGTCGTAGGGCTGAAGCGGGATGCTCTCGCTCTCGGACTGGTTGAAGGAATCGCGCAGGTCCACCGTGCGCGCATAGCGCACGCCGTCCTTCTCGCGCACTAGGATCACGTCGCGCAAGCGGGCGCTGCGGTTGTTCGGGCCACCCGCAAACATCACCGCCTCGAGCAGCGTGAGCGGGCCGGTGATTGGAATCAAGCCGGGCTGCAACACTTCGCCACCAACGAACACCTGGTTGGTGCCGAGGCCCGCAACCACCACGCTGATGTCCGGGTCTTTAAGCTTGTCGGCGTAGACTGTGTGCAGTGTTTCGCGCAACTGGGCAGGAGTCTTGCCGCCCGCGTCCACGTCGCCCACCATCTTGAGGGCGATCTTGCCGTCCGGACGAATCTGCTGGGCAGAGTCGAGGTCGGGCCAATAGGTATAAAGCACCTGTACGGTATCGCCAGGCTTAAGAACCAACTCGGGCGACCCTGCCGCCGGGAAGTTGGGACTGGTCTCTGGATTGTAGGTGGCGCACCCTGAGAATAATGTGAGCGCCGATAGCGAAAGGAGTGCCCCCCCGCACAACAGACCCTTAACGAAACGCATAGTCCTCCGCTCCTTCCTGTACGTGGCGATACGTGCTAAACCGGACGACCGTCCTTTTCGCGCAAACATGACACGCGAAACCCCAAACGGTTGCAGCTCACCGGCTTAACCCCGCCTCCACTGGCTTTTCGATATTACCACAAATCTGGGAGATTTGTAAACTTTAATCTAGTGAACCAAAGGTGCGGGGCCAGTTTCCATGGGCTCCTCGGCCTCGTTACGCACAAGATAATAGAAATGCTCCAGCCGTGCAACCAGCTTATCCCACGTAAAATATTCCTCCGCCACCTGCCGGGCGTGCTCGCCCATCTGCCGGGCGCGCTCGGGTTCGCGCAACAAAGCCACCGTTTCCGTAGCCATGGCCCCCGCCTCGGGTGCGCAAAGTACGCCGACCTCGTGTTCCTCGAAAAGCCGCTTTACTTCCCCCACCGGGTTGGACACCGTGGGCCGCCCCACGCACATGTAGTCCCCAATCTTGTTGGGCCAGCGCCCCCGGTTACTCACCTTGTCTGCATAGGGCATCAGGAAAACGTCCGCCGCCGGAAGGTAATTCTTCAAGTCTCCATAGGGCACGGGGCCGGTGGACAAAATGTTGGACTCGGGCACGCCCTCCGGCACGATGCCGCGCAGGTCTTTCTTCGACGGCCCCACCAACAGGAACACCGCATCGGGAAAGGTGCGCAAAATTTCGCGGAACGCCGCAAATGCCAACGGTAGATCGATTAGCACGTCGAGCCCCGAAAAGCAGACCACCGGCACATCGTTCGGGATATCGAGCTTTCTGCGACTTTCCTGCCGTGGCGGCACCGGGTCAAACGCAGCCAGGTTGGCCCCGCCCGGTATCTGGCAGCAGCGCCTGCGCGGACATCCCAGGGCCACCGCCCGCTCGATAAGTGCTTGGCTAATGGTGGTCAGGCCATCCAACTTGGCGCGGTAGTGTTCCTCAAACCACGTCTCGATGCCGCCGAGGAACCGTTTGTACCACCACGGGCGGCGCTCATCTATCAGCCCGCCCCGCCCCCACCAGTCGATCCAGTCGCTGACGATAGGAATGCCCTTCGCCCGCGCATACGAAAGCGCAGGCCAGATAACCGCAAGCCGCGTGTCCAGGCAGTGGATGATGTCGTATTGCTTGTTCTCTTTATAAAGGAAGCGTCCCCGCCGCCACGCGCAGACGGGGTCCCACCCCTGCCGCAACTGCCCCACCAGCATATCCGGGTTCTCAATCAGCCGGAACCCATCAATATTTTCTACGCGTGTGCGCCACCGCTCGGTGTCCGCATGGCACATCACGTCCACGTCATGCCCCCGCGCCGCCAGTTCCCGCGCCCACGGGTGCGCACGGAAGTTGATCTTGTATCGGCGGTGGTTGCTTATCAGCAGAATTTTCAGCTTGCGGTCTACCAAACTAACTCCATTCTCACTGCCTGACCCCCGCTTGAATTGTAAGTGCCTTCAGTGGTGTTTGCAACGGTGCTCAAAAACTGTCACTTCGCCAGTTCCAATTTGACGAAGTGCCCCGCCACTGGTCAGTCACCCGCTACTTCACCCTCCATTCAATTCATTAAGTTATTTAATTACAGCTAGTTACAGGCCCCGATTCGACATGGCACGCCCGTTGCAATGTACCTCTCGGTTTTGCTGCGAGTGACCAACCGAAGCACCGGAGGACCTGGTTATGAAAAATCTGACGACGATGACGAAACTGATGTTGAGCGCCCTGATGCTGGTGGCGACGATGAACGCCAATGCGTTGACGATTAACACGGCCAATGCGGCGGTGAAGCAGAATCCCGCCTACCTGCACCTGGCATGGAACGGGGAGATTGGCCAGTATGTCGCCATCCCCTCCAACGGCACGTACCGCATCACGGTGCGGGCCGCTGGCATGTTGGCCGGTGGCGTTGGCCCGGACATGGCGCTCCGCATCAACCAGTCCTCGCGTCAGGTGGTTCGCCTCAACCACACCGACTACCGCAACTACACCTTCGACCTGGCGCTGAACGACGGCGTTCACCAAGTTGGCGTAGCCTACTCGAACGATGCCACCATCGGCAGCGAAGACCGCAACCTGCTGGTCGAGAGCATCACGATTTCTCCCCTGACCGGCGGCGGCGAGCCGACCGCGAGCACGCTCACCGCGTTTAACGATGGCGCGCAGTTACGCGACGCGGACGTGCTGGCGACGACGAACGCGCTGATTGCGGAGAACCGCAAGGCCCCGGCGCAGGTGATGGTGGTGGACGCGAACGGCAACCCGGTTCCCGGCGCGACGGTGGAAGTGCGGCAGACCAAGAGCGAGTTCCTCTTCGGCGCAAACCTCTTCGGCTTCGACGCCTATGGCAGCTCGACCGAGAACAACACCTACAAGCAGCGCTTCTCGGAAACCTTCAACTATGCGACGGTGCCCTTCTACTGGAGCTGGATGGAGCCGGTGCAGGGCCAGCCGAACTACACGCCCGTGGACAACATGGTGACCTGGGCGAACAGCAAGAACATTGCGATGAAGGGCCACGCGGTGCTCTACGGTGACACGACAATGATTCCCGCGTGGGCCGGCACCCCCAGCCAGACGACACAGATGAACCGCATATCGAACATCTTTGGCCGCTATGGCAACAGCATCAAAACGTGGGACCTGGTGAATGAGCCCGTGAGCATCCCCGGCGTGATGGCGGTGAACGCCGCCTACTCCCACGCCCGCTCGCTTCAGCCCGAGGGCAAGATGCTGGTGAACGAATACGGCCAGTTCTACACCGGCTTCGACATCTTCTACGGCAACCACTACCAGACGCTGCGCGACTACATGACCACCCAGCTTGCCGCCGGTATGCCGGTGGACGTGGTGGGCCTCCAAGCGCATGAGCCGCTGGACAACGCCTGGCCGATGGAAACCGTGTGGAGCACGCTGAACCAGTACGGCGCGCTGGGCACCGACATCCACATCACCGAGTTCTCGCCCTGCTCGAATGGCAACCCAGTGCTGGGCTCGCCGTATCGCGGCACCTGGACGGAAGCCACCCAGGCGCAGTTCGCCGAAGACTTCTACCGCGTGTGCTTTGCCCACCCCGACGTGAAAGCTATCAGCTGGTGGGACGTGTCGGACACGGGTTCCTGGTTGGCGGGCGGCGGACTGCTCCGCAGCAACATGACGGCCAAGCCCGCCTATGACCGCCTGAAGAACCTCATCACCAACGAATGGCGCACGAACGCTTCCGGCACCTCGACGGCGCAGGGCCGCTTCCTGGTGGACGCGTTCCACGGTGACTACACCGTGAAGGTGACCATCAACGGCGTGACCTACACCAGCAGCCTGAAGGTGACCGAAGACGGCGCGAACGTGGCCAGCGTGACGGTGCCCGTGGCGGGCACCCCGGTTCCCCCTGTTGCAGACACGACGGCCCCGGTGCTTACCCTGAGCGGTGCAGCCAGCATGACCCTCGCGGTGGGTACAGCCTTTGTTGACCCCGGCGCGACGGCCACCGACAACGTGAGCGGCAACGTGACGGCGAGCATCGTGAAGACCGGCACCGTGAACCACCTGGCGCTGGGCACCTACACCCTGACCTATAACGTGAGCGACGCCGCTGGCAATGCCGCCGCGCCGGTAACCCGCACGGTCACCGTGACCGATACCGTGAAGCCCGTCATCACCCTCACCGGTTCGGCCAGCATCACTATCAAGCGTTATAGCGCCTACACCGACGCAGGTGCCACCGCCACCGACAATTACGACGGCAACATCTCCAGCAAAATCACCAAGACCAGTACCGTGAAGACCGGCACGCTGGGCACCTACACGGTGAAATACGACGTGAAAGACAACGCGAACAATGCGGCCACGCAAGTGACGCGCACGGTGAAAGTCGTTCGGTAGACCAAGCCCCATATAGCGCTCTCAAGCGCACTCACTCACCAAAGGCGGCGGACTCGAAAGAGTCCGCCGCTTGCGGTTTACAAACTGGGGCCGGAAAGGGCTACTTGTTAACCACTTTCTTGATGTCACCCACCTTCTGCTGCACCTTGCCCGCCACATTCTCGGCTTTGCCTTCGCTCTTGAGGGCGGTGTCACCAGTCGCATTCCCGACGGCTTCTTTCGCTGCACCCTTTGCCTGATGCAAGAGTCCTTCCGCATTGTCTCGTGTGCTCGATTTCATAATTTCTCTCCAGTCAGTTATTGGCTTATTTGTTAAACCTAATACTTCGTGAACCATTTTCGCGCAGCCTTTCTTCCGACTATTTTCGATATTTAAAAATCTTTACCAAAAATACACGCAATTGTTCGCCGTGCTTTGTCCATTGACCTCCGCCTCCTGTATCGTTTCCCCCATGCGTTATCTCGCCATAGAAGCCGGGGCTACCCATTCGCTTGCCGGCCTGTATTCTCCCGACGGGGCGCTCCTTGCCCAAGCCGAGGGCGGGCCGTGCAATCCCACCGCCTACGGGTGGGACGCGAGCATCCGGGTGTTGGCGGAATTGGGTGAGGCGCTGCTTGGAGCGGAGCGGGGTGACGGGGTGGTGTTGGTGGGCATGGCGGGGGCGTGCAATGCCAAGGCGCGGACGGAAGCCGCGCAGCGGCTCTGCATCGCGTTGCGCGTACCGGAAGCGCGAGTCGCGGAAGACCTGTACCCCATCCTCTTTGCCAACGCGGGCGACGCCCCCGCGCTGCTGGCCATCGGCGGCACGGGGTCGAACGCGGTGGGTTGCACGCCGGGTGGACGCTGGGCGCAGGTGGGCGGGCGCGGCCATGTGTTTGGAGACGAGGGCAGTGCCTATGCCATTGGCGTAGCCGCGTTGCGCGCCGTGGCCCACGCGGAAGACGGCATGGCCCCACCAACGTCACTTACCCATGCGCTGGTGCAGACCACAGGCGGCACCGAAACGAGCGACCTGATTGCCTGGGCAGGCGCAGCGGGCAAGCGCGATGTGGCGCAACTCACACGGGCGGTGGTTGAGCAGGCCGACGCAGGCGACGCCATCGCTGCGGGCTGCATCAACGAGCAAGCTGCCCGCCTTGCCGCGCAGGTGATTGCGCTGGCGCACAAGCTGGAACTTAAAGAGCCCGCCACGGTCTACGGCCACGGCGGGCTGTTCGAGAATTGTCCGCGCTATGTGGCGGCATTCACGACAGCGCTTGCCGCGCAACCTTTGCTTCGCCTTGAGGCGCCGCGCCTCAAGGGACCGAGTGCCGTATTCGAGTTGTCGAAGCTGGTCGGCGATTGTACCGAACTCGCCCCCTCACCCTATCCCTCTCCCCCGAAGACGGGGGCGAGGGGACAAGAGGGTGAATCGTCTTTGTTTTACACCCACCCGCACAAGCATCTTGGCTGGCTTGCAATTGTCACAAGCTCCAAGAGAAACCCTTTTCTTGTCCCCTCGCCCCCGTCTTCGGGGGAGAGGGATAGGGTGAGGGGGGAGCACACCGAAGGCCTCGCACCCACGGAATCCACCCAAGCCAACGCCCGCACGATTGATGAACTATCCCCGCAAGAGATTGCCGATGCCATGGCCGCCGCCGGGGTGGAAGCCGCGCAAGCCGTGGCCCATGCCGCCACCGCGCTGGCCCCCTTGGTGCAGGCGGGGGCGGAAGCGCTCGGACGCGGGGGCCGCATTATCTATGTGGGCGCCGGCACCAGTGGTCGCCTCGGCGTGTTGGATGCGGCGGAGTGCCCCCCCACCTTCGGCGTGGACCCCACCCTCGTACACGGCATCATCGCCGGGGGGATGGACGCGCTGGTCCGCAGCATCGAGGGCGCGGAAGACGACCCCGCCGCAGGCGCACTGGCCATGGACGAAGCATCCGCCTGCGCAGACGACCTTGTTATCGGTATTGCCGCATCAGGCAACACGCCCTATGTGGCGGGAGCGTTGGAACGCGCGGCCGCACGCGGCGCGGCCACTGCACTCATCACCTCGAACCCCGCCGCCACCACGCCCGCGCAGTTCCGCGTGGCGTTGGACACCGGCCCCGAAGTCGTCACCGGCAGCACGCGCCTGAAGGCAGGCACGGCGGCGAAGATTGCGCTGAATGTAATTAGCACGGGGGCCATGGCGCGGGCGGGCTTTGTGTACCGGGGGCTCATGGTAGGCATGAAGCCGGTAAACCATAAGCTGCGCGAACGCGCCGCGCGCATCGTGTCCGAGATTGCCGAGTGCCCTATCGACCAGGCAACCCATTCCCTGGAAGTTACAGGCTATTTTATCACCGCCGCCATCCTCCATGCGCGCGACAACGTTCCCCTTGCGGAAGCCCGGCGCTTGGCGGAGTCCGCGCCAAACCCCTGCGCCGCGATTACAGACCACCACGCATAAGGCATAAGGCTACCCCATGCTCTACACCACCATCTTCATCTTCCAGATGCCCGGCCTGCTGTTGCTGGCAGGGGCATTGGTCAAGGTGCTGCGGCTGAACAGCCGCCTACACCGGCTGCAACTCGAAGGGGCCGCCATGCTAACCACGGCGATGTTGGCGCGCTGGGTCATCTTTGACCCCAATTTCGGCATCGATCGCTACGAGGAGACCTTGTGGTCTTACTGGTTCGACCGGGCCGAGCCGGGCCTGTTCTGGATGGGCCTGCTGTTCCTGATGCTGGGCTTCTTTCTGGAACGTCGCCCCCGCCCCGGCCTGCGCAAGTGGCCTTGGGCTGGAAAGGCTATTGCCGGGCTGGCTATACTTGCTGGAGCGGGGTTGAGCCTGTTCGCCTCGGGGAACGTGGGGCTCGCGTTTCTGGATATCCCCTTCGCGGTGTCGCGGCTGCTCTTCCTGCTGGGGCTGTTTCCGTTCTGCATTGGCTACCTGCGCACCGCCCTTCGGCAGCCAGACCCCGCGCCCGTACACCTGAATACACACGAAGAAGATTGACAATGAGCGACGATGCAAAGCTGATTATCGGGATGCCGGCAGGTTCCCTGGCCAACCCCAACCGGGGCGGCAACTTGGTACACCTGCTCAAGTCCGCAGGCTTTCCCACCAAGGGCTACGAAGACGGCGGCCCCACGGCCTTTCCTTTGCACTCGGTGCTGATGGGATGGGACGGACGCCCCCAGGAATTCGGCGCGCAATTGGCCGTGGGCGAACTGGACATCGCCATCGGCGGCGACGACTGGGTGCAGGAGCGCGTGCTGGAATACCGCTATGCCTACGGGCAGGAGATTGCGCTGACCAAGGTACTGCCGCTGAAGCGCGGCAAGGTGCGGCTCGTCATCATCGCCAATCCCTTCGAGGGAACCTTTGACCAATGGATGACGCAGTTGCTGCGCGAGAAGTCGGTGGTGACGATGGTTTCCGAAATGCCCTATCTCGCCGTGGACTGGTTCCTGAAAAAGGCCCGCGCCTTGGGCTTTGGCGAGAGCCACGCCGGGCACGCCGTGCAGAAATACAAGACGCCCCCGCAGGTGACCAACGGCGTGGTGGTGTATGAAAGCTGGGGCAAGACCGAAGCGAAGGTGGTAAACGGCGGCGCAGACCTCGGGCTCGAGATCACCCAGTCCGGCAGCGCCATTGCCAACTATGGCCTGAGCGTGGGCGAAGAAGTGATGCAGTCGGAGACCGGCATCTGGGCCAACCCCAGCATCAAGGAAAACCCCGCCAAGCACGAGCTGGCGCGCATGTTCCTGCTGAACCTCTATGGTGCCATCAATGGCGAGAATAAGGTTCTGCTGCTTTTTAATACGCGCAAGGAACAAACGGACGCGATCGTGGATTATCTGCGTGTGAACAAACTTTTTGCAGACGAGCCCACCATGAACAGCGGCGTAAACTTCAACGAGTTCAGCGTGCAGATGGACACCAACAACCTGCGCCTGCCGCTGGCCAAGGTACGCTACGAACTCGCCCGCCTTGGCGCTACTGGTATTGATACCGTGCCGCTCGATTCCTGCATCCCCGGCATTGACACGATAGACTTCTAACCAAGGATCCAAGCATCTTGTCCGTGACCCGCGCACAACTGGCCCGCTACATAGACCACACTCAGCTCAAGGCCTTCGCCACCGAAGGCGACATCCGCGAGCTGTGCGTGGAAGCCATGCGTGAGGGCTTCGCCTCCGTCAGCATCAACGGCGCGTGGGTGTCGTATTGTGCCAAGCAGTTGGGCGGCACGGGCGTGGGCGTGAACGCCTGCGTCGGCTTTCCGCTGGGTGCCAGCACCGCCACCGTGAAGGTGGAAGAAGCCAAGGATTCCGTGCGCAACGGCGCCACCGAGATTGACATGGTCATCAACATCGGCGCGCTGAAGTCCGGCTATCCCAACTTTGTCGGGCGAGAGATCTCCGCCGTGGTCAAGGCGGTGAAGGGAATCCCCGTCAAGGTCATCCTCGAAACCAGCTACCTGGCCGAGGAAGAAAAGGTCACCGCCTGCCGCTTGGCGCTCCAGGCAGGCGCGGCCTACGTGAAGACCTCGACCGGCTACGGCTACGGCGGTGCAACGGTGGACGACATCCGCCTCATGCGCAGCATCGTGGGCGACCAGATGGGCATCAAGGCCGCAGGCGGCATCCGCAGCTACGCCGATGCCGCGACCATGATAGAAGCCGGAGCCACCCGCATCGGCACCAGCGCCGGAATCGCCATCCTCGACGCTATGCCGCAGGGTTGATCGCTCAACTTCGCGTTACGCCACTACCGCCGCGACCGCGCTGCACACCGCATCGATGTTGGCATGGCTCATGCCCGCCACGTTGATGCGACCTGACCCCACAATGTAGATGCCGAACTCATCGCGCAGCCGGGCCACCTGTCCCTTGTCCAGGCCAGAGAAGGAGAACATGCCCTTCTGGCTCTTGATGAAGGAGAAGTCCTGCTTCACGCCCTTGGCGGCCAGGGTGTCTACAAACAGCCCGCGCATCTGGTGGATGCGGGTGCGCATCTGCGCCAGCTCGCGTTCCCATTCGGATTTCAGCTCGGCGTTCTGCAGGATGGTGGTGACCACCCCGCCACCGTGCACAGGCGGGTTCGAGTAGTTGGTGCGAATGGCCAGCTTCAGGTTGCTCATGGCGCGGCCCGCTTCTTCCGTGCTCTTGGCCACAAGCGTCAGCGCGCCAACGCGCTCGTTGTACAGGCTGAAGTTCTTGCTGAACGAACTCACGATGACCAGCTCGCAGCCTTCGGTGGCGAATGCGAGCAGGCCCGCCGCATCTTCACGCAGGCCATCGCCAAAGCCTTGGTAGGCAAAGTCGAACAGCGGTAGCCAGCCGCGCTCGCGCGACAGCTTGGCAAGCGCTTGCCACTGGGCAAGGTCGGGGTCCATGCCGCTGGGGTTATGGCAACAGCCATGCAGCAGCACCGCGTCTCCCGAGGGCACCTGCGCCAGTGTCGCCAGCATGGCGTCGAAGTTCAGGCTGTTGGTCGCGTGGTTGTAGTAGGGGTAGACCTTCGTCTCCATGCCTGCCGACTGGAAGATGGGGCCATGGTTCGCCCACGTGGGGTCGCTCATCCATACGGTATTCACGCCCACATGGTCTTTCAGGAAATCCCCCGCCACCCGCAGGCCGCCCGTGCCGCCGGGTGTTTGCGCGGTAATGGCACGCTTGCTCTGCAACACCTCGTGCTCGCCACCAAACAACATCTCGCGCACCACCGCGCCATAGGCATCCGGCCCCGGTATCGGCAGGTAGCTCTTGCTGGTTTCCTGCTCAAGCATCAGCCGCTCCGCCCGCTTCACGGAATCCAGAATCGCCGTGCGACCCTGCTCGTCCTGAAAAACCCCGATCGACAGGTTGATCTTGTTCGGGTTCGGGTCCGCCTTGAACGCGTCCGTAAGGCCGAGGATGGGATCAGGCGGGGCCATGGGCAGGGATTCAAACATGGGCGTCTCTTTCACACGTTGCAGGAATATGCGCTGCTCCTCATTCAGGAATAGGTTCTCCCTGTTTCGGAAAATATGCGCATGTCGGCGATCATACCTGCCCGGTGGGCACGCGGTAAAGCGGGCTACTCCCCATACACCGGCGGCGCGAGGCTGTTGATGTACTCCTCCAAATGCGTATAGCCGCCCGGCGTTGCCGCAAGCGCGCCGTCCGCCGGGTTGCTCGGGTCCAGGTTGCGGGCGGTTTCCCACGCGTCGGGCATACCGTCGTGGTCGGTGTCGTCTGGTGCAGGCAGTGTTGCCAGCACGGGCCAGCCGCCCACGTCCTTCTGCGAGTCGATGATGCCCTTGCCGCCACCTTCATAGGTGGCACCAAAGCTGGCCTTGCCACTGCGAACTTCATCAACTATCCGCCGGTCCACGGCGTCGCGCGACAGCGAACACCCTGCATTCGCCAACGTTATTTCAAAGGCTTCTTCCGCTGGCTGCGTGTGCACGAGCGCTACCAAGTAGGGCGTGTTGGAACGCAGCGTCTGCTCGGTGGCCTCGCCGTCCTCGGCGAAGTCTATCCCCTGCTTCCAGTTGTCGCGCGTGGCCTTGGGAAATTTATGCACGTAGTTCCCGTCGGCATACATTCTGCCGCGCGGGTCCTTCTGCAGGAAGATGCGGTGGCGCACGTCGCTGTCCGTGGCAGGGCCGGACTTGTAGTAGTTGTTGATCCAGTTGCGCGGCCACATCTCGCCACCATAGGCGCTGTTGAAACCCCAGTTGTAGATCACGTTATTGCGGCAATCGAGCAGGCCGGATTCCTCATTGCCCGAGGCGCGCGGGTTGCGGCTGCTGTGGTGCGCCAGAATGTTGTGGTGATACGACCCCCCCGGCCCGCCCCACAAACCGCCATACCCATGCTTCCCCTTCTTGTGGCAAGAATCGTAGAGGCTCTCCGTGACCATGCACCATTGCACGCTGAGGTTCGATCCCTTGTTGATCGACAACGTCTCGTCCACCGCCCAACTGGTTGAGCAATGGTCGATGATGATGTGGTCGCCCGCTCCCCCCAGCGCGTCCTGTTCCGTGCAGCCCTCGTCGCCGGGGCGCACGCGCAGGTAGCGGATGATGACGTGGTCCGCATCGAAATTCAGCTGAAAGTTTTTGATGCAGATGCCATCGCCCGGCGCGGTCTGTCCGGCGATGGTAATGTAGGAGTTCCTAATCTTCAGGCTCGATTCCAGCGGGATGGTGCCCGACACGCGGAACACCACGGTGCGCGGGCCTTCGGCCATGCACGCCGCGCGGAAACTGCCAGGGCCGGAATCGTTCAGGTTGGTGACTTCATGCACCGTGCCGCCGCGCCCGCCGAGCGTGTACTTACCGAAGCCCTCGGCACCCGGAAACGCAGGCGCACGGTTGGGCCGCAGGTTGCGCAGCACCACGCTGGTGGGGGTGTACTCGATATCATGGAGGTAGTCCGGCTTCGACAACGTCACCGCGTCGAACTTTCCCTCAATGGCCTCGACCCCGTTGAACAGCGTGAGCACAGCGCCCTCGTGCGGGGCGATGCGCCCAGTGAAGTTCACCTCGAGTGTGCCCGAGAGTTTCCATTTGCCGGTGGTAACGGGGGTGAAGCGCTCCGAATCCTCCACCGTGAATGCGGTGGTTGCGCCAGTCGCCTGCCAGTCGCCCTCAGCATGGACGACCGGCATGAATAGCAATGCGACAGCAACGGCAAACAGCGAACGAACGCCCATGATACTACCCTCCACCCCGCATAGTGGGCGGGCCGTAGCGCGCAGGTCAAGCAGGGTGTTGGGAACCATACCCAAATTCCGTCATTCCTGCGAAGGCAGGAATCCAGTTCCGCTATCGCCTGCGGGCGTCCTTCGCCCGCGCGACAAGAGCATCGTGGATAGAACTCCCTACACCGCCTCTGCCTTCTGCGTCTCGGTGTTCCACCGCATCATGCGGCCCTCGAACCACGACAGGTTGGCCATGCGGCACACGGCCAGGCCATAGAGCCCCAGCTCCGCCGGGCAGTCCAGCGCCGCGCCTTCGCGTATGGCCTTGTGGTGGTTCTTGTGGTGCGGCACCATGCTCTCGGAACCCGTGCGCGTGTGCGTGGCGATCACCTCGCCCGTCTTCTCCGCCTTGATCACAAAGCCGGGGTCTTCAAAATAAATCGTGGCCGCCGTGCCACGTATGCAATGCGCGTTGCCGTTCTCGTTGGTCATGGTGCCCAGCACATGCAGCGTCATGCCGTCGGTGATTCCCTCGACAGCCGGGTATTCCGCCAGCAGTTCCATGCTGTCCGGCAAGTCGCGCCCATCGGGCCAGGAATAGATGCCACCCATGCCCGCCACCTTGGTGGGGAACGTGAGCCCGCAGGCCACCAGCAGCCGCGTGACGCGGTGGACGAACAAGTCCGTGGCGATGCCACCGGAATAATCGCGGTAGCAGCGCCACTCGAAATAACGGGCGGGGTCCCACTCGCGCTCGGCGGCGGGTCGCTGCCATGCCGCCCAGTCCAGCCCGTCGGGCAGGGGCTTGTCGCCCTTGGCCCCCGTGCGCCACGGGCCGTTGTCCAGCGCATAGTCCCGCACGTAGTCTATCTGTGCCGACACCACCTTGCCAATCGTGCCTGCAAGAATCGCCTCGCGCGCAACGCGATAGCTGTCGTCCGCCGTACCCTGCACGCCCACCTGAAGCTTCAGCGGCGTGCCATTCACCTTGGCGACTATCGCCTGCGCTTCCTCGATGGTATGGGTGATCGGCTTCTGCACATACACATGTTTGCCCGCGTCCAGCGCATCCAGCGTGATGTGCGCGTGCGAATGCTCCGGCGTGGCGATGAGTACATAGTCGATGTCCGGGTCTTCCAGCACGCGGCGATAATCCCCCACCTGCGTGGGCGCCGCCTGCTTCTCTTCTATCTGCTTGGCATACTGCCGCGCGCGGCGATCGTACACATCGCACAGCGTGGCAATCTCAATGTTCTCTTCCGCCAGCATCGGCAGCAGGCTGTCGATATGCTCCCGCACAATGCCGCCACAACCAATGATGCCCAGCCGCAGCCGCTCGTTCGCACCAAACGCGCGCGGCGAAGCAAAGCCTCCCCAAGCGGAAACCCCCGCAAGGGACGATGCAGCAAGAAAATGACGACGAGAGATGTTCATGGTAAATCTTTCTTAGGACGCCCCGCCCGGATAGCTGATCATCTTGCCTTCCGGTTTGGTGGGGGCTTCGCGCTCTTCCTTGCGGTCCAGCTGTTCCGCCATGGCGGCGATGGTCATGTCGAGGTAGTGGTTGTCGCCTTCTTCCAGCCCCTTGTATAGCGGGCGATACAGCTTCTCGCGGCGCAGTTGCGAGCAGTCCACACCCGCCTCGCGCACCACGCGGATGATGTCGTTGATGTGCGTGGTTTCCGGCGCGCGGCCTGGCTGATAGCGCACAGGGTCGCTGGCGCACATGGACACCAGCCCCGCCTCGGTGAGCTGGTCCATCAGGTCGTTCAACAGGCGCGTGGGAATATTCCACTGCTCCGCCATTTCCGCCACAGTCAGCGCTTGCTGCCCCTTGCGGAACCGTCGCGTCATATCCACCGCCGCGCGCACTGCCACCGCTTCCTTGTAGGCATGGCTGGCGGTGTCCACAAATTGCTCCATCGCAAAGGTCTTCTCGTTCTGGTAGGCGAAGGACAGCAACGCCCCATACAGCAGGATGACCCAGCTGGTATACACCCAGAACAGGAACAGCGGGAACAGCGCGAAGGTCGAGAAGAAGAACACGTTGCGGGCCAGCCCCACCTGGAAGGTGACATAGCCCCACGACATCAGCATCCACGCCGCCCCCGCCACCAGTCCACCCAGCAGCGCATAGCGCGTCTGCACCTTGGTGTTTGGCACCATCTTGTAGAGCAGGGTGAAGGTGAGCACGATCAACACAAACTGGCCGCCGCGCAGCGTAAGGCGGAACGAGTCCGTGGTGTCCAGCGTGGCGAGGCCTGCCGTTATCGCCAGCACCACCGCCGCAACAAAGGGCAAAAGCAGCGTGATGACGACGTAATCCGTAAACGTGCGCAGGATGCTGCGCGACTTCTTCACGCCCCATATCTGGTTGAGCGACCACTCGACGTTGCGCATGAAACCAAACACGGTGATTAGCACCCAGAGCAGACCGGTGATACCCAGCGACCCGAGGCTCGTGGTGCCGTCCTCCGCAATCTCCACCAGCATCTGGATGGGGTCAAGGTATTCCTTGCCCTCGTCAGAACTGTATTCGAAGTGCGGCAGGAAGAAAGCAATCAGCGCATTCCAAAACGCCTTGCGGCGTTGATCCTCCGGCAGCTTCTCAAACACCGGCGGTGACGTCTGTTCAAGCGGGTCCAGTTCCTCCAGCGCTTTCGCCGCAGGCTCTTCCGCCAAGTCTACATTGGGCACGCCAAACACGTCGAAGCGCGCCACTTCCGGCACCGGCGGCTCCGCAGGGGTTGTGGTCGCAGCGTCGCCTGCATTCCCCGCCGCTGCCGCATCGGGCACGGCGGCCTCCTCCGGCTGCTTCTGCTCGCGGCTGTCAAAGGGCAGCATCTGCACCACCGCCTCAAGCCGGGTGTTAATCTGCTTGGACAGCTTCAGGTAGATCACGTCGCCCAGATCAAAGGTCTGTATCAACGCGAACATGAAAACCATGAACGGCACAATGAACAGGATGGTGGCAAAGGAAAGCGCGGACGCGCGCAGCAGCAGCGACTCTTCCGTGATGCCGCGCGTAAGCAAGATGGCCACGCGCGTGTTCTTCACGAAGAAGCCGCTGCGGTTCTTCTCGCCCGGCTCGCCCACCTGCCAGATGTCCTGGGTGAGGAATGCGCGCAGGTCGCGCCAGGTGTTCCTGGGTTTCTTGTCCCGACTGGCCATAAGTCTCTGTTGGCGCTCCCGTTCCACGCGGCCTGCCTGCCCAGTTCGGGCAGTCCCCTTAGTATACCGCGTTTCTACCCCTCAGACCGAAACCGCCGCGCCAGCGTTTCAAACTGCTTGCAGTGCCCCGCCGCCAGCCGCTACATTCGCAGCGGGAGGATTCCGACATGAAGAAGCTACGCTACCTCGCGCGCATCATCGCAGGCACCATCGTCGGCATTGCAGGCATGGCCGCCATCGTGCTGCTCAACGTGGTCACAGCCCTGCTGCCGTAGGCAGTGGGAGTAGGGCTGGCGTGCTCGCCAAATGGGAGCGCAGGGCTACCGCCCTGCAGCCTGCGCAGCATCGACCCCGACGCGACGCAACGTTTCAAATCTGCTCAAAGTCCGCGCTGGCGTGCTCAGGCAGCGCAGTAGCGCTGCGCTCCCAAGTCGCCCTTGCCTACACCTTGTCCGCAGCGCGGCCTTCGTGCAGGTGTACCCACCGGTGGGCGGACTTGGCTAGCCCCAAGTCGTGGGTCACCACCACCAGCGTCATGCCCATGTCCTGGTTGAGCTGCCAGAGCAAATCGAGTATCCCCTTGCCGGTCCCCTCGTCCAGGTTGCCGGTGGGCTCGTCGCTCAACACAACGGCAGGCTTGTTGAACAGCGCCCGCGCTATCGCCACGCGCTGCTGTTCGCCCCCGCTCAACTGGCCGGGCTTGTGGGTCATGCGGTCTTGCAGGCCCACCTTCACCAGCAGCTCTTCCGCCCGCGCCGCAGCCGCCGCGCGCGGCGCGCCCTTGCAGAGCGCAGGCATCATCACGTTTTCCAGCGCGTTGAATTCCGCCAGCAGATGGTAGAACTGGAAGACGAAACCAATCTCTTCATTGCGGATGCGGTTTATCTTGGCGCGCGCCATGCGCGACAGCGCCTCTCCCCGGAAGAAGACCTCGCCCTTGTCGGGCTTGTCGAGCGTCCCCATCAGGTGCAGCAGCGTACTCTTGCCCGCGCCAGACGATCCGCTGATGGCGAGTATCTCGCCCTCATGCACGGCCATGTCCACCCCGCGCAAAATGTGCAACGCGCGCGTGCCATCACGGTAAGTCTTTTCCAGGCCTTTGACTTCCATCACGTTATTCATGGCGCAGCCCTCTTGTCCCCTCGCCCCCGTCTTCGGGGGAGAGGGTTAGGGTGAGGGGGCGAGCGCGAAGTGCAGCCTGTATCTGGAACGAAAAACTATTCATGGCGCAACGCATCCACTGGGTTCAACCGTGCGGCGCTCCACGCGGGGTAGAGCGTGGAGACAAAGGAAAGCACAACTGCCGTACCGGCGATGACGGCCACGTCCATGGGCACAAGCACGGCGGGGATGTGGTCGAAGTAGTAGATTTGGGACATGTCGAGTTCTACGCCCATCATCGCGGCGAGGACGACGGCGATGGGATTCAGGAACGTTATGAAGAGGGTGCCGCCAACCACTCCTGCCACCGTGCCGCTGAGTCCGATCATCAGGCCGTTAAGAATGAACAACCCAAGGATGGATTGGGTGCTTGCGCCGAGGGTGCGGAGGATGCCTATGTCGCGGCGCTTTTCCATCACCACCATGATCAACGTGCTGGTGATGTTGAACGCGGCGACCAGCACCACGAAGGAAAGAATGACAAACATGACCAGCTTTTCCTGCTCGAGCGCGCGGAAGTAGGCTTCCTGATCTTCGTACCAGGTGCGCGCGCCGAAGGGCAGGTTCTCCTCGATAAGCGCGGCAACCTGCTCCGCCTCGTCGGGGTTGTCCAGCTTCACATGGATGGCGTCCACCCCATCGCGCCCGGTAAGCATTTGCGCGGTGGCAATGTTGACAAAGGCATAGAGCGAGTCGAACTCAGACATGCGCGCCTGCGATATGCCGCTGACCTTGAGGTAGACCTGCCCGCCCCGCCGCGCACCCAGCGCAGACATGGCCACGCGCGGCGTAAACACCGCCACTTCGGACCCCACCGTTGCACCAATGCGCTGGGCCAAGCGATACCCCAGCACCACTTCCTTGTCCGCAGGCGGCTTGCCCTCACCAAACTTCCGGCCTGCTGTATTCGACAGGTTGGTTTCCAGATCGGTGATGTCGCGCTCAAGCTCCGGCTCAATGCCCATGACCAGGCAGCCCGTGGTCAGGTTGCCGTTCTTGAGCAGCGCCTCCGTCTCCACCAGCGGCCCCGCCCCGCTTACCTCCGGGCTGAGCTGCCGAATCTGCGCCACCGCCTCGCGCCATTCGTAGAGTTTTTGCCCGCCCGCCGGAAACGCCCGCAGGTGCGCCCGGTTGCCAATGATGGTGTTGCGCAGCTCGATGTCGAAGCCCGTCATCACCGCCATCACCACGATCAACGTCATCACCCCCACCGCCACCCCCGCCACGGAGATGATGGTGATAAGGCTGACAAAGCGGTTCTTCCGCTTGCCGCGCAAATAGCGCGTGGCTACAAAGGCTTCAAAGCGCATGGGGGACTACTTGGGGTTAAAAGAAAATTGGACCACGAAGGACACAAAGATACACGAAGATCACAAAGGGAAGAAAGGAAACACCACCACTTTACCCGCTCGTTACTTCACGCTGCTGAGGAGCAATGTTACAACACAATCATCTCCTCTCCGTGTCCTCCGTGCCTCTGTGGTAAATCCTCTTCCCGTCTACCCCTCCAGCTTGCGCAACTGCGGGAACATGATCACTTCCCGTATCGACGCGGAGTTCGAGACGATCATCGCAAGCCGGTCAATCCCAATGCCCAGTCCAGCCGTTGGCGGCATACCCACTTCGAGCGCGGTGATGAAGTCGTCGTCGAGATGTTGGGCTTCTTCGTCACCCGCTTCGCGCAGGTTGATCTGTTCTAGGAAGCGCTCGCGCTGGTCGATGGGGTCATTGAGCTCGGAGAAGGCGTTGCCGACTTCGAGGCAGGCGATGAAGGGCTGGAAGCGCTCGGTGAGCGCGGGGTTGTCGCGATGCTTCTTGGCGAGGGGGGACAGTTCGATGGGGTAATCGTAGAGGAAGGTGGGCTGCACCAGCAGCGGCTGCACCTTGGCAGACATGACTTCGTCGACAATCTTGCCGTAGCCCATGGTCTTGTCCACATGCACGCCGGCGCTGATGGCGAGGCGGGCGGCTTCTTCGCGGTCGCGGGTGGATTCCAGGTCGATGCCGGCGTATTCGCGGATGGCCTCGAATAGGCGCATACGCTTCCACGGGCCGGCGACGTTGATGGTCCAGTCGAGGTATTGGAATTCCTCCCCGCCCACCACGTGGACGATGATGTCGTGCAGCATCGCCTCGGTCTCGTCCATCAGGCCCATATAGTCTTCGTAGGCCTTGTAGAGTTCCATGGTGGTGAACTCTGGATTGTGGCGCGTGTCCACGCCCTCGTTGCGGAAGCAGCGGTTGATCTCGAAGACCTTGTCGAAGCCGCCGACGATGAGCTTCTTGAGGTACAGCTCGGGCGCGATGCGCAGGTACAGCTCGGTGTCGTAGGTGTTGTGGTGGGTGATGAAGGGGCGCGCCGTTGCGCCGCCGGGTATCGGGTGCAGCATCGGCGTTTCCACTTCCAGATAGCCTGCCGCGTTGAGCCATTCGCGCATCTTGGTCACCACCTGGATACGCTTCTTGAAGGTCTCGATCACCTCGGGGTTGGCCACCATATCGAGATAGCGCTGGCGATAGCGCGTCTCGACGTCCTTGAGGCCGGTGTGCTTTTCCACCGAGGGGCGCAGCGCCTTGGTGAGCAGCGAATAGCCCTCGGCAAACACCGTGATCTCGCCGCGCCGCGTGCGCTTCAGCGCGCCATGCACGCCTACAAAGTCGCCGAGGTCCAGCGTGTCGAGGGTTTCAAAGTCGGCCTCGCCCAGTTGGTCACGGCCCAGCCACACCTGCACCTTCGCGGCCTCGTCGCGCAGGTCCATCCACACGCTCTTGCCCTGATCGCGTATCGCAGTGACGCGGCCCGCCAGACGCACGGGAATGCTGAGCTCTGCGCCCTCGGCAGCGGCCTGCTCGGCAGTCTCGAATGCGCTGCGCGCAACGGCCAGCGTGTGGCTGCGCTCGAAGGTGTACTTGAAGGGTTCATCGCCGCGTGTGCGGATCTTCTCCAGCTTGTTGAGCCGGTGCTTCAGCAGGTCGCTCTCGGTGTGGGGGGCTTCGATATGTTCGCTCATGATGCGGTTCCTATGGAGAGGATGGAATCTGGATACAAGGTTAATTCTCGGAGGCGCCGGTGCTTCCGCGCAGTTTCCATTTCAGGTAGGCGGCGGCGAACATTTCGATATCGCCGTCAAGCACCTTGGTGGTGTTGCCGGTTT
>JBIKMR010000398.1:0-2819 GCA_044359155.1 Candidatus Hydrogenedentales bacterium
GCAGCTGCGCAAGAAACTCATAGGTGCCGTCGCTGGGGGGAGACCAGTCAAACGTTGCCCGCACCAGCTTGCCCGGCAAAATGTCGAACTTCTTGGGCTCCAACTTCCACACGCGGCTGTTCGCCGCTAACACACTGGCGTGTATCTCAAGCTCCGGCAGGGCCGTGGCCGAAGACATGAGCGCCTTCAGCTTGCCTTCTGACGCATCCAGTTGCAGGGCCATCTCGTCGGTGGCATAGTCCACCCGTGTCAGCCCGCTCACGGCGTTCAGGCGATACTTCGTTTCCCACGTTTTCCCCGGCTGCAGCACAACGGGAACGAAGTGCGCCTGAAACGCGCACTCGGCGTCATCGCCGCGAAAGCTGAGTATCGAGTGCAGGTGGTCTGCATTGAACACGGCATAGCAGGTGCGCTGCTCGTTGGGATCGGTGACCGCTGCCCAGTTGCGCGCGGCGGGGTAATAGCGTCGGCCCGGCTCAGACACCTTGCCGGAGAGCGACATAAACTCCATGCGGTCCTGTGCGTCGGTGGCTACGCCCGCAGACACATCGCACCTCACCCACGGTGCCACCCAGTGCCGCTCCGTTCCACGGTTCTCCACCGTCCACGTGACGCGTACCGAAGACTCTTCGGGATACAGCTCCATCCGCCGGGTCACGTGCAGGCCGGATATGTTGGGGCCGTCGCAATCGTAGCTGTATTGCAGCACCGGGCGATCCGTAAATTCGTCCAGCACTTCCATCTTGATGTTCAGGCGGCGGTTGGGAAGATAGGGGCTGTATAACCCGAAGCCTTCTTCCAGCAAGCCGCCCGGCCCCGCAAGGTTGTCGGGGGATGCCAGCAGCGAGAACGATTCGAGCACGCCGCCCTCGGCAGGGTGGGTGCCCAGCTTCACGTACTTGCTCTGAATCTCGATTTCTTCTTCAACAACCACGGCATAGGCGGGGAACACGGCCAGCGCCAAGGCGAGGATCACTAGGAAACGGGACATGAAAAATTATCCTGAAGGGAAGCGCGGGCGGCTTGAACAGGCACGGGGCGCACGCTCGCTAGCGCCCCGCCATCAATCGCGGAAGTCTACGAGAATCGCCCAACCTGCCGCAAGCACCGGGGACGGGCTAAATTCAATTCCGGCAAATGGTTATCCCCCAAGCCCCAGACTTCCCGGCGGGTTGACAGCCTTTGCACAGTATGGTACACTCCGATTGTTGTTAGCACTCGCTATTAATGAGTGCTAAAGGCGTGCAATGGCTGATATTAACGAACTCTCAGAACGTGAGCGGACCATCCTCTACGCCGTGGTGAACAGCTATGTCACCGCTGCCGAGCCGGTGGGTTCGCGCTCGGTGGTAAAGCAGTTCAACTTGGACCTGAGTCCAGCCACTGTGCGCAACACGATGGCGGACTTGGAAGAGCTCGGTTTCCTGAAACAGGTGCACACCAGTTCAGGCCGGGTTCCCACGGAAAAAGGCTATCGGTATTTCGTCAGCCACTTGATGCGGGTACAGCAGCTCACCATGGACGAGCAGGCCCGCATCGAGCAGGAATATACGCAAAAATTGAATGACACCGACGCGGTGCTAAAGCAGACGAGCCAGATGCTGGCGCTGTTGACGCATCAGGCCGGCATAGCCGAGGCCCCTGCGGAAGCCAGTGTCACCGTGCAGCGCATAGAGTTGGTCCCCTTGGGCGGGCCGCGCATGGCGGTGCTACTGGTGGACAACTACGGGCGCGTGCGATCCGCAAGTATCGAGTTGGACAATGACCTTCCGCTCGAAAGCCTGGGCCGGGTAAACAGCTTCCTGAATGAACAGTTGCGCGGCATCGAGTTCGATACGCTGGCCGATGGAATGCGGGTGCGGTTGACCACCTACTTCGACGAGCAGCGGCTGCTTGCACAGCAAGCGCTCGAGGTGCTCAACCTGTTGCCGCGCCAGCAACCACGCCAGTTGTTTCTGGACGGGGCCGTGCAGTTGTTCGGCCAGCCGGAGTTTAACGACATCCAGCGTGCGCGCGAAGTGTTTGGCCTGTTCGAGGAAAACCAGCAGATTGCCGAGGCCTTGAGGGCCGGGCTGCTGCCCACCTCGGGCATGGGCAGCCGAGTCTTCATCGGGGAGACTGGCACGCCGCTCGAAGGGCTGAGCGTGGTGGCTTCGCCGTATGAAGTGGACGGTCGCCCCGTGGGCATGGTCGGCATTCTCGGCCCGCGCCGGATGCAATACTCGCGCCTCACCTCGGTGGTGGATTACACAGCCCAGGTGGTTAGCCGAATCCTTACGCGCCTCGCGGGATAGCGCTACTACGCAATCCTCGGTGGCGTATCCCTGAAACGAAACTGGAATTGAATCACGACAGCATCATGAGCAACGAAACAGAACAAGAACACGTGGAAGAAACGGAAGCCCCGGTGGTCGAGGTTGAGGCTGCGGAACTCGACGTTGCCGCGGAGCCCGAACCCGCAGCCGAGCAAGACCCGTTGGCCGAGTTGGCCGCAGAGCGCGATGCGCTGCGCGACCAGTTGCTGCGCGCGCGGGCGGAGTTCGACAACTACCGCAAGCGTGTGGCGCGCGACATGGAACAACTGCGCAAGACGGCGGCGGAACAGTTGATACGCGACCTGCTGCCCGTGGTGGACAACCTCGAGCGTAGCCTAGCCCACGCGCCGGACAAGGATAACCCGGTGGTGCAGGGAGTCGAGATGGTGATGAAGCAATTTGCCAACGTGCTAACCGCGCGCGGCCTGGAACCCTTGCCGGGGTTGGGGCATCCCTTTGACCCCAACCACCACGAGGCGCTGGCGCAGCAGCCGTCGGACGAGC
>JBIKMR010000399.1:0-2816 GCA_044359155.1 Candidatus Hydrogenedentales bacterium
GCGCGAGGCGCTGGCTCTGGGCATCGAGAACATCGTGGCCCTGCGCGGCGATCCTCCCGCCGGGGAAACCCACTTCAAGGCCATCGAGGGCGGTCTGTCTTACGCCAACGAACTGGTTGCCTTGCTGCGCGAACGCACTCCGCAGGTGGGCATTGCCGTGGGCGGATACCCCGAGATGCACCAGGAAGCCCCTAGTCTCGATGCAGATATCGACAATCTAAAGCGGAAAGTGGATGCCGGGGCCGACGTGATCATCACCCAGTTGTTCTACGACAACGCCGATTTCCTTCGCTGGCGCGACCAATGCGTGGCGGCAGGCATCCACACCCCCATCGTTCCCGGCATGTTGCCCGTCATCAACCTGTCGCAAGCGCAGCGCATCACCCAACTTTGCGGGGCCAAGCTGCCCGATACCTTGGTGCAAAGGCTGCAAGCCCACGGGGAAGACGCGGAAGGACAGTTGGCTGCGGGCGCGTATTACACCGCCCGCCAAGTGGAAGACCTGCTCACTGAAGGCGTGCCGGGCGTACACTTCTACGTGCTCAACAAGTCCAACGCCGCCACCCTAATCTGCCGCGCCCTTGCGCTGCATGTGGGTGGGTGATGTAGCTCCGGCATCCTGCCGCAGATTCCTTGCTGAGGCGTGGTTGTTTAAAGGGTGTTGTGGCGTGGTCTCCTGACCGCGCCACGCTGAGACCGAAGGTCTCCCTCTGGTCCCCTCTCCACCTGGAAGGGGGAGAGGGTTAGGGTGAGGGGGTGCCCCGCAATATTTGCAAGCACACTCACTCTTACTCTTCCCCGCAATAAACTCTTGCCTAAGCCGAAGGCTCTTCGGCTCTGCCTGCCGCTGCCACTTCCTGCGGCGGGGCGAAGCGGGGCATTTCATCCAGGCTGCCCAGCGGGGCACCGCCCTCGGCGCGGTCCAGGTAAAACACATACCCCACTGGCTCGCGCAGGATGCGGGCGATTTTAAGGGATACCACCACAGACGGGTTCAGACGCTCTTTCTCGATGGCGAGAATGGTCTGGCGGGTGACGTTCACCTCCCGCGCCAAGTCGGCCTGCCGCATGTTCAGCCGTGAACGCAGCTCCCGAACCCGATTTCGCAAGATCATGCCGTTGTCCATATCTCTTGACCCCATCCTTGTGTATGGCAGATTAGCAAGAATTCCAGTTTATGTCAACAATTTATTTATCGGCACGATCAAGGAAAAGTGTACACCCTATTTTACCTGTCTCCGGCTTGCGCCGCGGGGGTGGTGCTGGTATACTCCGCGCTTCGTTCAGCGGTGTAAACACCGTAAGCCCTTGCCCCACTGGGGGTTGGCTTGGAATTGAAACATTAGATTACGCCCGGGAATTCCACTGAATCCCCGGGCGTTCACCATATGTTTTGGGGGCCTGCGTGCAGGATGCTGTTCCCTTGGGTGCAGCGTACACAGGTAAAGCAGAGGCGAATCGAGAAGGGGTTACTTGTGAGCGAGTATTACTGCGGCGTGGACTTCGGCACGTCGAATTCGAGCGTGGCGCTCTTTGACGGAGAAAAGGTGCGCGTGCTGGATTTGGACGAGCACAACGACTCGCCCGCCTCCCTGCCCTCCATTCTCTACATGACCAACGAGGGCAAGCCCATCGTGGGTCGCGCTGCCGCCAATGCCTTCATCGAGCGCAACGTGAACCGCGAAGTGAAGCTCAAGCAAGTGGACCTTGGCATCGATATCGAGGGCTACGTGGGTTCCGAGCCAGACAAGAGCGAAGGCTACCGCCCCGGCGTGCTGGACCCCAACGTACGCGAGGCCGTGCGCGCCAAGGCGATTGTCGAGATTAATTCCCCGGGCCGCCTCTTCCAGTCCCTCAAGACCCTCCTCCGCCATGAGAGCTTCAAGAGCACCGAAGTCTTTGGCACCCAATACCAGATCGAAGAACTGGTCGCCATGATACTGCGCCCCATCAAGGCCAAGGCCGATGCCGCCGCAGGCAAGCCGATCACACGCGCCGTCTTCGGGCGGCCCGTGCGCTTCTCCGAACGCGACGCCGAGAACGACATTGCCGAGCGCCGCCTGCGCACCGCCGCCGGGCTGGCAGGTTTTGAAGACGTCGTCTTCTTCTTCGAACCCGTGGGTGCCTGCGTGGAATACGCCATGGCCGAGGCCCGCGAACAGCGCCTCATGGTGGTGGACATCGGCGGCGGCACCTTCGACGTTTGCATCATGCAGTTCGGAAAAAGCACCAAGGTGGCCGAGCGCCTAAGGGAAAGCCGCATCCTCGGGGTGTCCGGCGTGCCCGTCGCGGGCGACGTCATCGACCGCGAAATCATCCGTAGCAAGCTGTTCCCACGTTTCGGCAGCCGCGCACGCTACGGCCCCAGCAAGCTCAAAATGCCCCAATACCTCTTCAACCAGATACTCGACTGGCAGAACCTCTATCGCCTCAACAACGAAGAAACCATCAACTGGCTGCTCGCGGCGGAAAGCTCCTCCGACGACCCCGCCGCCCTTCGCGCTCTGCGCTGCCTCATCCAGCGCAACTACGGTTACCCCGTGGTCCGCGAAGTCGAGACCGCCAAGAAGCGCCTTTCCACCGAAATGACCGCCGAAATGCGCATCGAGCTCGAGGACATCAACATCCACGAGATGCTCGCGCGCGACGAGTTTGCCCACATCATCGAAGACAACCTCGGGATCATGCTGGAAACCATGGAAGAAGCCGAGCGCGCCGCAGGATTGAAGCCCAGTGACATGGACCTCGTCCTCACCACGGGCGGCACCAGCCTTATCCCCGCCATCCAGAATATGCTCAAGGAACGCTACGGGGCC
>JBIKMR010000154.1:0-10328 GCA_044359155.1 Candidatus Hydrogenedentales bacterium
GTCTGCTGGCTTCCAGCACAGCGTGATTGAACGCAATGGCGTCAACCCCGGCATGGCCGAGACCATCGTTGAAAACGTCATAAAAGGCATGGGCGGCACCGCCACGGCAACCAAGGACGCCAGCCTTGTAAACGCCGAGAACCTCAAGAATTACGACGTTGTCGTGTTCTATACCACGGGCATACTCACCGAACCCGGCACAGACGGTATGCCCCCGCTTGGCCCCAATGGATTGCAGGAGCTGCAAGACTGGATAAAGGCCGGCGGCGGGTTCGTCGGTTTCCATTGCGCCACCGACACCTTCCATGGCGAGGGTGATACCGTCACCCCCTACATCGAAATGATCGGCGGAGAGTTCGAGGGGCACGGTCCCCAGTTCTTTGGCCTATTCACGGTTGTTGATCCCACGCACCCCACCATGTCCGCGTTCCCCTCTCCCTATAAAGTGAACGATGAATGGTACGCCTTCAAGAACCTCAACACCGAGAAAATCCATGTGCTCGCCTTGCTCGACGCCCGAGTGGCCTTCGAGAAGATGAGGGGAAAGGGTTTGGCTGCATATGCCACCCCCTACCCCATCGCCTGGTGCCGGGGCTTTGGCGATGGCCGCGTGTACTACAACGCCATGGGCCACCGTGAAGACGTGTGGGAAAGCGAAGTGTTTCAAAAATCGCTGGCCAATGCCGTTACCTGGGCCAAAGGCGAAGGCCCCTTGAACGCAGAACCCAACTACGACAAGGTCATGGCCGAGTTCACCACGGCCGCACCCGCCGCCAAATAACGCAGCCAAGAACCAAACTTGCAATTGCCCTGTTCAGCCGGTAAAATCTTGGCTCCTAGGAACGAGCGCCTGCGGCACACCGCAGCCACTTTCCGAAGACACTACGTTCCGCGATAGCTCAGTTGGTAGAGCGGGTGACTGTTAATCACCATGTCCCAAGTTCGAGTCTTGGTCGCGGAGCCAGCACTCCACAAGCCCCGCCCATTCGGCGGGGCTTTTTTTGTATGCTCGATATACCATGAGCTATTTCACGTACATCCTTCGCAGTACCTCGACTGGCCGCTGCTACTGCGGGTCCACAAATGATTTAGAGCGGCGGGTCCGTCAACACAATGACCAGCAATATCAAGGCTCAAAGACGACCAAGAGGTTCGAAGGACCGTGGGAATTGATCTGGTCAAGCCCATCTGAAACGCGTGCTTTGGCAATGTCTTTGGAACTCCAGATCAAGAAGCGAGGGATAAGCAGATACTTACAGGACCAAGCGAAGAAACCGGAAGATCTGCGATAGCTCAGTCGGTAGAGTCCCGCGAAGACGCGGGATTAATCACCATGTCCCAAGCCGCAGGTTCCGCAGAATGCGGAATTCGAGTCTTGGTCGCGTAGCCAGCACTCCACAAGCCCCGCCATTCGGCGGGGCTTTTTCTGTATACTGGGTTCACCATGGCCTACTTCACCTACATCCTCAAGAGCGAATCCACCGACCGCTTTTACTGCGGCTCGACGGATGACGTTGCACGGCGCGTGCGGGAGCACAATGATCAAGCTTCCAAGGGCGGCAAGAAGTTTGAGGGTCCTTGGGAATTGATGTGGTCGCAGGCCTCTGAGACGCGCGCCGAGGCCATGGCGCTGGAGCGCAAAATTGAGAAGCGGGGAATCAGCAGGTTCCTGCGCGACCAACCGACCGAGCCAGACGAATCGTAAGAACCTTGCGTCCATGCAGGGTGGCTTGCTCCACGGGGACAACTCACTCCTTACGGGGCAGGGGTGCCTTGTGCTCGTCGCGCCGGTCCACTTCTCGGATGATTCCCGGCGCTTCAAACCACATCCACCACACGTGTTCGACCACAGCAGTAAGGCGGTTGTGCGTGCTAACCTGCGCCGGGCGCAGCGCGCGTTCCCATGCCTCGGCCTGCGCGCCGCTATCGCAACCGGATAGATAGACGTAGCGCAGGTCGCGCCCCACGTCGCCCTGTTCCAGATCGTGTGGGGTAAACCATTGCTTCTCGGCGATGATGCCCTGCTCCTGCCCGTGGCTGGCAATGATCGCCACCGCTGCCTCACGGAAGGCGCGGCGGATGTGGTCGCCGCTGATGCGAAGCAACACGGCCTGGTCCGGGCCGTAGGCCTCGCGCGTTGCAAGTGCCATGCGATACATGGCCAGGCCGAATATCCACTGCGGCACCACGCCGTTGTTTTCGTAGACCAGGTACACCTTGCCGGGGGTGGCGTCCGAGCGGGTGAGCGTGGCCGCGTGAACCGAAAGGGCCGCGCCAACCAGCAACAGGCTGGCTACGCTCCACCCCGCAACGGCCACCGTGCGCCGCACCCATGCCCGCTCGCCAAGGCGACTGACTAGGGGCAAGGGACCCTCTCGCCCCGCCAACGCGTGGGCAATACAGAAAAGATGTACCACCACCCACGCCAGGAACAGCTTCCATACCCCATCGAGCAGGTAGGGCTCCAGCTTCCAGTGTTCATAAAGATCGCGCGCCACAACCATGATGACCGACAGCAGGGCCACCGCCACCACAAGCGCCGCCAGCACCCCCGTCAGCAGCAGCCAACTGCCCAGTGCAGCCTCGTAGTGCCGTTTCAGATAGCCAGAAAACGCCTGCGTCCGGCGGGCGCGAATAAAAATCGCGCCGCCAAGGTATAGCAGCAATGCGTGGAGGCGCTCAGGAAGCTGGGGTTGCATGGGTGCCGATCCGTGAAAACAGTTGCCAACCGCACTGCTGCACTGTTATAAAGTGGTGGCGCGATGGGGGCGCGGTTCTGGGCCTGCCATTCGACGCGTGTTTGCAAATTGATAGCATTATGCGCAATTGTGTCTTTGGGAAACCCGTGCTGCCCTGGGCATTATCCCATGGCAGGGTGGAGAGACGCCAGTGTCTGAACAGACTGATGAATCGCAACGCCAATGTCCTGCCTGCCGCAACTGGGTAAGCTTTCTGGCCACGCGCTGCCACTTCTGCGGGGAGACCCTTGGTCGTCCGCGCAAGGAAGAAGTGCGCAAGACCATCCAGGACCTGGGCGGCGAATCCCAATCGCAGTACACCGTGTCTGGGAATGTGCTGGATGCGCTTGAGGCTTTCCGGGAAGAGAACCTTTCCGAGGCCGAAGGCATCCGCCGCCAAAAGGAAGAGCATTCGCAGACGTGGTTTGGGCGCAAGAATGAATCCGACGGGCACGGCGCACAGCGTCCTGATATGCCCGAACTTCAGGGAGATCACAAATCCCTGGCCGACGAAATCCTCGGCGGCAACGAGCCCGCTATAAAAAGGCATACCCCCAAGCCCGCACGTTATGACTCGGACATGATTCGCAATGTGGGCATTGGCATTGCTGTGCTTATTGTGGCGGTGGTGGGATACCTGTTTGTCTACCCGCAGGTGCAGGCCTACATCGCCGAGCGGAACAAGCCAGTGGTGCCGGTATACTCCAACCTGACGCAGCAGAAGATGGACACCGGCGCACCTCCACTGGACGTGCTCACCGAGGCCCAGAAAGCGGTGGATGTTGAGGCCACGCCTGAGAATTTGGCCTTGCAGGAAGAAGCTCGCGTATATCTGGAAAAGGCGGTGATGGCCATGCTCAACACCCCCACATTCGACGAGGTGAAGTTGAGCGAGGCCAGCTCATTGATGAACCAGGCACTGCAGGTGGACCACTCGGAGCGCGTGAAGATGTTGGCGGAGGAGGTGACCAAGGAAGTGACGGCCCACAAGTTCATCCTTATTAACGTGGATGCGGCGTCAAACAAGGCCACTTTCAAGTTAAACAACCCCGGCTCGGGCCAGGACGAGGTGCAGCTGGGGGCGGGCGAGCTGTTGCTGGACCGCTTCATCGTCACAGCTGTGACCACCACCTCGGTTCGCCTGGAAGACACCAAGCGCCAGGTGCATGGCAGGCAGCGCCCTCTCGTCAGCCGATCATTCCAATCGGTGAGCGGCAACTGATATCCTTGCGCGCTAAGGCCAGATGGGGCAGGGCTGCCCCATGGTTCAACGGAGACAGCATTCATGTCGTATGTAGTTCGAGCAACGAGTGTTGCGGTACTTGCAGTGGGCTTGGCGGTCACGGGCTGTGCTCGAGGTGGCAAGGCCTATGAGCCGCCCCCCACATCCGAACGCGTGGCCACCAGCGAACGCGCCGAGCGCGAGGCGCAACTGCGCGAGCTCGTGCAGCGTCGCAAGATAACTGAAGCCCACGCGCGCGAGGAAAACCAGACCGAGGTAAAGCGCGAGCAGCCGTACTTCTTCAAGGAATATGCCACCTATCCCGACACCGCCGAGCCTGAGTTCGAATTCAGCGAGACCGAATCGCGCTCCGCACCGTTGCTGGCTACTGCGATTGTGCCCAAGGTGCGCTTTGCCACCCGCTTCCACCGCGAACGTGACGCAGCCATCCGCGACGAAACCTTCATCCGCGACACGGGCTATGAACGCCAAGAGTATGCCCTGCGCAACGGTCGCTGGGTAAGCTTGGGCGACACCTTCATCGCCGAGACGAGCGAGGTGCAGGTGAATGGCGCGTGGATGCCCGTGCAGGAAGAGCCGGAATCGTCCATCTCGACCGAAGAAGCCACCGGCGGCTGGTTCAAGCGCACATGGGATCGCGTCACCGGCGGCAGTTCCGACACCGCACCTCATAATATCCCCAGCCCCAAGCGAGCGGGTCCAAGGGTAGAGTAACGCGTATTCGGAATCGCTGCTGCCAGGGTGAGGGATCAGTGCATGGCGGTTTTTCCCCACGGCAAGGTAAGCCATTGATGCCACGGGCCATTGAACTGTGCGCGATTGCCGTGCTGTTAATCACCGGAATGCTCTCCTTGCGCGTCGTCGTGCTGGGGGATTCCGCGAACAGTCGCCTGGCCACCGCCTTTAGCTTGGTCACCCACGCATCTTGGTACATCGACGACGATGGTCGCGATGTGCCAAATCCTTTCGAGGCGGGCACGGTGGACAAGATCGAGCGGGATGGGCGGATGCTTTCCACCAAGCCCCCCGTGCTGCCTTTATTGATGGCGGCAGAGTACAGCGTGATGCGCAATGTCTTCGGGCTCGAATTGAACGTGCGCGAAGAAGCGCGCACCATTGTGCGGGTAATGGTGCTCACGCTCATGCTGCTGCCGCTCTGCGTGGGCTTGCTGTTCTTCTCTTCCACCCTCACGCTGCTCGGAGCAGGCCCATGGATGCGGGTCTACCTCGTGGCCGCGTTGGCATTGGCTACATCCATTCCAGGATTTGCCGGACACATCAACAACCACACCCCGGCGGCTGCCCTGCTCTGTGTTGCCGCATGGTGCGCCGTAAGCGTTTTGCTCAAGGGCTCCCCCACTCCGTGGCATCTCATTGGCTTTGGCTTGGCGGGCGGGCTGGTCTTCACGCTCGACCTGCCCGAGACCATCTACGTGGCCGCGCTCGGCCTGCCGCTGTTGTGGCGCTTCCCAAGGCAGGCCGTGCTCTGGGGAGGCGCGGGCTTGGCGCTGCCGCTTGGGGTTCACTTCGTGGCCATGTACATCTCCACTGGCAGCCTGCTGCCCGTGCAGATGCATGAGGACTGGTATCTCTACGAGAGCGCCTATTGGCGCAACCCCGGTGGGGTGGATGCCCTGAACGAACCGAAGGGCGCCTACCTGTTCCACATGATGTTGGGTCGATATGGCACCTTCATCCTCTTCCCCGTATTGGGGCTCGGCTTGGTGGGCGCGGGCATGGCACTGGCGCGCAGCCAAAAGAATCTCGCCGCTTGGGCCGCCATCGGCGGGCTGGCTGCCTTCGTCGTGCTGACCGCGTACTACGTGCTCAAGACCAACAACTACGGCGGCGTGGCCTACGGCTTTCGCTGGCACCTCGCCTCCGCACCCGTGCTCCTGATGATGAGCCTCCCCCTGCTCGAACGCGTGCGCAAGCGCTGGATGATCATCCCCCTGCTGCTCGTATTCGGAATCTCCGCATACAGCGCATGGGAGTGCTACCAGAATCCCTGGAGCAAGGACACAGAATGGACCGCACGGCTGGTCTATGGGCCAAGCGTCAAGGGGGAGTGAAGCGGCTCAACTGAATTCGTTGGCCACTTCGCGTTCCAGCTGCTCGTAGGTGCGGCTGAATCGATCTTGCACCGCCTTCTGCGCGGGCACGCCCTTGGACAAATCCGTAAGGAAAGCCTGGGTGCGCGTGCGCCCGAAGCGCCGCCACAGGTAGCCCATGGTGGCATGGGCTTGGCGATACGCCACGCGCAACTGGTCGGGCGTCATGCTGAAAAGCAGGCCACTTTCCATCTGCGACAGTGAGAATGTCTTGCCTTCCTGGTACGCCGTGGCAAGCATCTCCGATTCCTGCGCGCTCATCGAAAAGGATAGCTGCTCTGCCAGCCCCTCGTTCACCCACCAAGGCACGTTGCCCCCCGCCACCAACCGCACCACCACGTGTACATACTCATGCGTCAGGCGACGCGACAGTTCCTCTTCCGAAAGGTAGCCGCCCTTCTCGTCCGTCAACGGCGCGCGAATCTTCCCGTCGTACACTGCACCCACGTGCGACGCCAGTTGCGTCGCCTCGGTGAACTGGTTGCCCGCGTACACGATCACCTGCACCGGCTCAGGCGGATACACCTTGCCCAACTGTGCACCCACGTCGCGGTGGGCGCGTTCGAGAATCTGGAGCACCGTGGCCCGCACGTCGTAGTCCGTACCCTCGGGATAACTCAACTTGAAATTCTTGCTCTCCTTGCGGCGGAAATCCCACTCGACCGATTCCTCGCGGAAGGCCTTGTCGTAAAGCTCCTTCAGCGCGGTGCGCTTGGGATCCACCTTTAGCACATACTCCCACTGCGCGCGCGCAGAGGGTAGGTCGTTGTCCTCGTAATACGCCTTGCCCAACAACTCGTGCGCATCCAGGTCGCCGGGCTTTACCTCAATGGCTTCTTCCAGACGGAAAATGGCGTCGCTCACGCGGTCAAGCCGAAGGTAGTAGGAACCCAACTGGATAAGCGGCGCAGGGTTTTCAGGTGCCGTCTGCACGGCCCGTTCCACCAATCCCGCCGCCGCAGGGAAATCATTGTTTCGGGCCAACTGGTCGGCCTGTGCCTGCAAGGCATTGCAAAGGTTCTGCCGCAGCGTGGGTTCTTCGGGCGATAGCACAGCAGCGGCCTCGAAGCTCTCAATGGCTTCGGCAAATCGACCGTTATCGTAGGCAGCAATGCCGCGCTTGTTGAGGTCCGCCACCCCTTGGGCAGACGCCACCCAAGCGTGCAACAACGTGGCTGCCAGCGCGAGCACTGGAAGCATGGCGGACACCGCCACGCCAAACGCGGCAGCCCGGCCCAGCGTGGCGCGTTCAGGAGCCAAGGAGCGCTATCGCTTCAACTTCAACCTGCACGCCCAGCGGCAACGCGCCTGCCTGGATGCAGGTGCGCGCGGGAGGGTTCTCGGGGAAGTAAGATTTGTAAACGCCGTTGAACGCCCCGAAGTCGTTCATATCTTTCAGGAATACCGTTGTCTTCACAATCTTGTCCATGCCGCTGCCCGCGTCCTCAAGGATGGCCTTGAGGTTGTTGAGCGCAACCTTCGATTCCTCCTCCACCGTACCCCGCACGGGACCGCTGCCATCCGCCGCAAAGGGGCACTGGCCGGATACAAAGAGAAAACCATTCGCCGCAACCGCATGGGAATACGGGCCAATGGCGGGCGGACCAGACGGGCTGTTGATGCACTGCTTGCTCAAGCGAAATTCCTTCCAAGGGCCAAGGCGGCCTGCATGTGGGTTCAAGTGCAGACTCTACTACACCCTCGGCAAGGGCCGCAAAAGTGGAACGATGGAAAGGGGACGAATGATGACGCTGGCGAGACGGCGCGGTTCGCGTGTGACAGGCACCGCCGGATATACTCTGCGGGTGATTGTGAATTCAGGAGACTAAAGATGAACAGCGTAAAATTGCGGTTCCTTGTTTTTGCCGCCTTGGCGGTTTCGGGCTGCTCCACCGGCGGGCATGAGAGCGTGATGGCCAAGGTGAAGTATGACTTCGGCATGGGCGAGGCACCGGAAGGCTATGTCTCCGGCACGGACGCCGTGTATGAGCGCCTTCAGAAGGTGAGCGATGGCGAGGTGAAGCGCATGAATGCAAGCAACCGCCTTGGCGAAATAAAGTTCAACGAGGATGGGCTGCACGGGAAGTATTACAAAGAGGTGAAGGTGTATGAATCCAGCCAGGCGCTGGATGCGCAGCCGATGTCGCGCGGGGTGAACACCGAGCGGGGCTACTATGGCTATGCGGAGTACCGCTTCCAGATTTACCAGAGCGAGCGGCGGGACACGAAGGTCGAGGCGGAATCGCTTTCGGCGGATACGCCCACGGGTATCGAGGGTCGGGAAGTATACCGCTACAAGTTCACCACCGGCGGCGCATGGGACGGCCAGCCGGGGGAGAAGACGAACCGCTGAGCGGGACAGTTTTCATTGCGGCCTGCCCTGCGGGCCGAAATCTAGGAGCATTCCTACCGCAACGCCGCTCGCATTTCCACTATTAGTCGGCCAATCTCCGCACGCTTGTCTTCGAGCAGTTGCGGATTGCGCGGGAAGTTCACGAGGTTGGGGATCAGCTTCTCCAGGTTGCCCACGGTGGTGGCACGCTGGAGCAGGGCGTGCGTGGGGCTGGCGTCTTGCAGCGCCTTGCGGGCCTGAGTAAATAGTGTCAGGTAGTCGAAGTCCTCGACGCCATCACGGATGATTTCCCAACGGATGCTTTCAAGCACGCCGTCCTTGGCAGGATACAGCAGCAGGCCGTCTCCGTTTACCGGGGTGATGTCGAGCAGGTTGGTGAAGGGGTCTGTGCCCGGCTCGATGTACTGCGCATCCCAGTAGTGCATTCCATTGATACCCAGCGCCCACGTCTGCCAGAAAAGGATGCGGTGCTCGATGCCTTGGAAGTCCAGCAGGAAGTTGCCGTAAGGGCGCGGCGGCTGGTGGTTTACATACCACCAGATGTCCTTGCCCTCCGCCGCACGCTTCAACACTTCCACGCCGTTGTTCGTGTCCAACACTTGGGCATGAACCATCCACGTGTCCAGGTCTATCGGAAGAAAGGGGCGCAGGCCCGTGGCGGAAACGCGGGGCGCAATTGCCGGGGCGTTCGTCTTCCACAGGGCAATCTGTTCCAGCACCTTCGTCCACGCTGGTTCGGCAGGTTCGTCGGCCACCTGCACAAAGGAGCGGGTTGCCAGCTTCTTGGTTTCCAGCCACAGCGCGGCGCGCTTCATCATGTCGGGATACGCGGATAACTGCGGCGGCACGCTGAAGGTTGTCGCGTGCTTCATCAGTTCCGGCCCCAGTTGTTTCTCAAACTTGCCCAACGCGCCCGCGTAGTCGTTGGCGGGTGCAGGCAATTGCGTCAGGCCGCGCAGGGTAATGCGGTGGGACAAGGCCGTCTGTGCAAAGCGCTGTGCCAATTGCTCGCGGGTCAACGAGCCGCCCGCCTTGCGGTGCGCTTGCAACGCGGCTTCCAGGTCCAGCCCAAAGTCGGTCTTCAGCGAGGGACGATCTGGCAGCGCGAAGTCGAAGACCTCGACGGCCAGAAAGACCTCGATGGGGTCCAGCCCCGTGGCGGCAATCTGTATCGTGCCCTTGTAAATCCCGGCGGGAGTCTCCGGCGCGGCTGACACCGTCACCCACACCGGCACGGTGCGGTTGGCCAGCGCGGCGAAGGGTTGCAGCGGCCGCAGGATATCGGGCAATGCCCCTGTCACGCCTTCATAGTGCGAGGGAATGCGCGAATCCACGTAGTCCACGCTGCGCAATTGCACCGCCTCGGCGGGTAGTGTTCCCGCGTCTCCCTCTAGCGTCCCAGCGTTGATGGAGATGTCAAAAATCTCTTCACCCGGCTGCGCGCGGAAAGCAATCTGGAAGGATTCCGCTTCGCCCTTTGCCAGCCGCAGGCTCACTTCAGGGTTCGGCGTACCTTGCGGATCGGGCACGTCGCCCTGCTGCACCTTGTTCATCGAAGGCTCGCGCCATATCCGCACCGGACCATCTGCAAGCAGGGTCCGTTCGAGCGCGCGCGGCTGCTGGTCCAGTGCAAAGGGGGCCGAGGTCCACGGCTCAAACTTCACCTTGTCGGCTTTGCCCACGACAAACTGCGTGTCGATGCCGCCATGCGGCGAGGCGGTGTCTTTGCCCAGCGCCGCCTCCTTGCCGCTCAATTGCAGCTGCGCAAGAAACTCATAGGTGCCGTCGCTGGGGGGAGACCAGTCAAACGTTGCCCGCACCAGCTTGCCCGGCAAAATGTCGAACTTCTTGGGCTCCAACTTCCACACGCGGCTGTTCGCCGC
>JBIKMR010000400.1:0-2814 GCA_044359155.1 Candidatus Hydrogenedentales bacterium
GAGTGGCGGAACCGGAATCAGGAAATCTTCACCAAGGGCATGGACGCCTGCGGTATGCACTGGCATCCGCTGCGCCGCGCGCAGAGCAACTGCGGCACGCCCGAAGGCAACGACTGTATCTGCTGCCTGGGCGGCTGCCATCGCGGATCAAAGCAGAGCACCATGGAAGGCTACATCCCCCGGGCCGAGGCGCTCGGGTTGGACGTGCAGGCAGAAACGCACGTGACGCAGATCAAGCACACGCGCGAGGGTGTCGAGGTCTATGCGCGGCAGGCGGGGCGCGAGGTGAAGTTAGAGGCGCGCGAAGTCGTGGTGGCGGCAGGCGCGCTGGGTACGACCGAGCTGTTGCTGAAGAGCGGCTACAAGGAGACCTACCACGCGCTGGGCAAGGGCTTCGCCATGCACCCGCAGTTCATGAACTTCGCCGTGTTTGACGAACCGGTGAACGCGCACCGGGGCGCGCTGCAAGGCGTGGCGTCGGAAGACCCCACCATGCGCAAGGAAGGCTACAAGCTGGAGAATGTCTTCGCGCCGCCCATTGCGGTGTCCACGGTGACCAAGCGCGTGGGCACGGAACTGCAACGCCTGATGAAAAAGTACACCCACTTCGCCTGCATCGAGGTGGCGATTCGCGACGAGAACGTGGGCGAGATGTTCCTCTCGAAAACAGGCCGCTTGCAGGTGCGCAAGCAACTGACCGCACAAGACGAAGCACGCAGGCAAAAAGGCTTCGAGGCCATCCGCCGCATCTTCGCCAGCATCAACCCGCGCGAGATTGTGTATGGCCCCATGGGCTTCGGGCTCCACGCCATGGGCGGCTGCTGCATTGGGCAAGACATCGAGACCTCGGTGGTCAACCCCGAGTTCACCCTGCACCACCACCCGCACCTGCACATTGCCGATATCAGCACCTTCCCCAATGCCCCCGGCATCAACCCCGCCCTCACCATCTACGCCCTAACCCACCGCATGGCCACCGGCCTGCTCGCCCGATAGGAGCCCACCCCATGCGCCCCCTTCCCAAAAACGCAAAGTCCAACGTGCTCGACCGCAACCACATGATCGCGCTCAACCGCATTGGCGACATCCTGCTGCCGCGCAACGGCGAACACCCTTCGTTCTCTGATGTTGGCTGCATACAGCACGTGGACCTGCTCGTGGCCTATGCCCCCGAAGAAGACATGAAAGACCTGCGTGGGTTGCTCGCCGCGCTCCGCTGGCTGCCGGGTCCGTTGTTGCGCTGCATCGTGTGGGTCAGCCAGAACGGCCACACCTGGCCCGAGCCCCTAGGCACCCTCTGCCGTAAGCTCGACATCGCCTTCCGCAGCATCCTGCTGGGGTTGTATTACTCCGGCAAATGCGCCGACGAATACACCGGCAAAACCCCGCTCGAAGTTATCGGCTTCGAAACCAGCGCCATCCACCTCGATGGCCGCGTGACCAATACCGGCGCGCGGTAGGAAAGCATGAGACACGTTGTGGCCGGTCTCCTGACCGTGCCACCTCCCGAGTCTTCGAGGCCCCGCGCCTCGCGGGGTTCCTACCGACAGGTCTCCTCTTGCCCTCGTTCCCAAGTTGCACTTGGGAACGCACTTGTCCGCGAAGTTGCACTTCGCACCTTCGCAGCACCGACCTTGCCGAATCGCAGTGCGAGCGAGAGGCAACGAGCCGAACATAATCAGGGCCGGGGGAGGGGCAGTGCAACTGCCAATGCAATTGCGTTCCCAAGTGTAACTTGGGAACGAGAAAACACCCGCTCCTGCGGTACATCGAGCGTGGGGCGCTGTGGCGAGGTCTCATGACCCCGCCACTCGATAGACTGAAAGTCTCCAACCTTCTCCCCACTGGTCTCCCCTCACACCTCCGTTGGCACCACGAAGGGTTCGCGGTATTGGCGGGTGAGGAAGGAGTTGGCTTCATCGTCGCCTTTGACCATTTCGGTTTCGGGGTCGATTTCTAGGACGCGGTTGAGGCGGGCGCCGGTGAGGGCGTAGTGCGACAGGGCGGAGGAGCGGTGGCCTTCGAGCGGGGGGGCGTTTACCCCGGCGGGGTTGGCGCTGCGGACGCTGTCGATGAAGTTCTGGTAATGGTAGCCGTCGCCGCCCTTGCTGCCTTCCTTCACCAGTTCGCCCTCTCGGCCCTTGAATATCTTGTAGCTAGAGTAGTCCGGGAAGGACATGTAGCCTTCCGACCCGTAGAAGAGGACGCCGAAGGAGCTGCCGCCTTCCTCTTCGTTGGTCATCCACGGGCGCACTTCCAGAGTCATCATCTTGTCCTTGCCGTCCGCGCCCTTAAACAGGAACGAGCTGGACGAGACATTGTAGATTTCCTTGGCGTCTTCCCAGAGGAACATGCCGCCCATAGAGGTGCAGCGGTAGGGCAGTCCCACGCCTAGGCCCCAGCGGGCCGCGTCGAGCTGGTGTACGCCCTGGTTGCCAATGTCGCCATTGCCATAGGGCCAGAACCAGTGCCAGTTGTAATGGACATACAGGCCCGCGTTCTTCTCGTCCACCAGGTAAGCCTGCTCCTGCGCGGGGCCCTGCCAGAGATTCCAGTCCAGTTCCTTCGGGGCCTCGCCCGCATGGCCTGGGCCCAGCGAGGGGCGCCACTTGTAGCACACGCAGCGCGCCATGTACACGTCCCCAATCGCGCCCTCATGCAGCAGCTTGATGCCCTCCTGAAAGCCCGGGTTGCTGCGCAACTGGGTGCCGTGCTGCACCACCTTCTTGTACTTCGCGGCGGCCTCGAGCAGCTTGCGCCCCTCGAAAATGTTGTGCGTCATCGGCTTCTCAACGTACACGTCCTTGCCCGCCT
>JBIKMR010000401.1:0-2810 GCA_044359155.1 Candidatus Hydrogenedentales bacterium
CTACGTAATGGCGCGTTCGAACTGGAATTCACCAAGGTAGGCGCGCGCCTGAAGCAGGCTAAGGTGCTGCTGGGCAAGGGCGGGGTGGACTCGATTTCGCTGGTGCCGGAGATCGGAGAAACGATTCCGGCGAATGCACAGCTGCCGCTGGGACTTCGCTTTGCCAGCAACTACCTTGGCGAAGAACTCAACCTGCGCCGATGGGATGCCATCGTTTCTCCCGATGGCGCTGGCGTTACCTTCTCTATCGAGCTTCCGGGCAATGCCCGCATTGAAAAATCATTCACACTGAACGGTGATTCCCATGTGGTGAATGCCGAAGTGCGTTACACAAACTTGGGCGCCGAGCCGCGCATCCTTGGGCTAGACTCGAAGGAATCTGCCGTATCCCTTTTGTGGACACCGCAAGTTCACTCGGGCGACGAATCCAACACCATGATGCCGCAGAAGCTGATTTGGCACGTGGCAGGTTTGAACGAGCGAACTGATACCCATGATCTGGAACTGCCGATAGCCGGGCAGACCTATAGCGAACGCAAGACGCAGGCGGAATGGGCGGCGATTCGCAGCGCCTACTTTGTTGTGGCGATGAAGTCGGAGTTTGAGGGCGGAGATTTCTGGGCAACCGGCGTGCATGACAACTTCACGCTGGGCGCGGGCGTGCCCCGGGCGGAAGTGCCCGCCGGGCAAACCCTGCATGGCACCTATTCTCTCTACATGGGGCCGAACCAAAAGAACTACCTGGCAGAGGCATGGCCCACGCTGCCTGCCGTGCTTGAGTTCTTCGAGATGTTTAGCATCATGGACTGGTTCGCCAAGCTGCTGCTGAACATGCTCCATTGGATGTACAACAATGTGCTCGCCAACTACGGCGTGGCTATTATCCTGCTGACACTGGTGATTCGCATGTTCGTGTTCCCGCTGACATGGAAGAGCATGATCAGCATGAAGAAGATGCAGAAGCTGGCGCCGGAGATGGAGAAGCTGAAGGAGGAGTATAAGGAGACGCCGGAAGAATTCCAGAAGAAGATGATGGAGATGTATCGCGAGCGGGGCGTGAACCCGCTGGGCGGATGCCTGCCGCTGTTGTTCCAGATGCCCGTGTTCATTGCGCTCTACCGAATGTTGGCCACCTCGTTTGAACTGCGCCATGCACCATTTTATGGGTGGATTACCGACCTGAGCGCGCCAGACCAGCTGATCAAGCTGCCGTTCTCGATTCCACTCATATTCTTTAACCTGGACGCAGTCAATATCCTGCCCATATTGATGGCTTTCGCCATGGCGGGTAGCATGTGGCTGACGCCGCAGCCTGCCACGGTGAACCCGCAGCAACAGATGATGATGCGGATCATGCCGTTCTTCTTCTCGCTGCTTTGCTACAACATGGCCAGCGGGCTGAACCTGTATATCCTGACAAGCACGTTACTGGGCATTGCCCAAAACCTGATCATTCAACGTATGGACATCCAAGTGGATGTCATCAAGAAGGACGGCAAACCGGCTAAGGTGGCTGCAAAGCCCCGCCACTTCTACGATGTTGCCCAGTCCAAGAAACGCGAAATGGCGAAGGAGTCGCGCAAAGAAAAGCGCGACAAGGCCGTCGCGGATCCGAAGGGCAACTCGGACCGTCGTCCGTAACACCAGCCCTATACGGGCGCAAGGAAGAGGGAGATGATAGGAACATGAGGCAAGTTGAAGCGACGGCGCCCACCCGTGAGCAGGCCATCACCAAGGCGTTGGAACAACTCGGCGTCGAGATGTACGAGGTGGACGACATCAAGGTATTGGACGAGGGCAGCCGGGGATTGTTTGGCTTGGGCGCCCGCCCGGTGAAGGTGCAGGTGACGGTGAACAAGGACTTGGAGCGGCCCGCCCGTCAGGACGACCGCCCGACACAGCGCCCCAAAAAAACGGAGCGTGACGACCGGCCCACCCAGCGGCCCGAGAAGAAGCGCGACGACCGCAACGAGCGCAAGCCCGAGCAGCCGCGCCCGCAGCAGCAGAACAACGACCGCAAGCCGGAGCAGGCACGCAGTGAACAAGGGCGTCCGCAGCAAGGGCAGCCCCGCCAGGAACAAGCCCCACGCAGCGAACAGCCCGCGCGCGACCAGAACCGCAATGAGCGCGGTGGTGAACGCGGAGACCGCAACCGCAACGAGCGTGGCCCGAACCGGGACCGCAACAACAACGACCGCCCCGCGCCGCAGGCCCAGCAACAGCAGAAGCCCCGCGAGGATCGTGGACCGCGTGAAGAGCGCAAGCCGCGCGAAGAGAACCGTCCCCCCCGCCGAGACCACGACACGCCGCGCCCCCCGCGCGATGCGCAGAGCGAAGACCGCGCGGCATTCGCCCAGATAAGCGACGAGCAGGGCACGCAGGCGGCGACGTTGTTGGCGGAAATCATTGCCGCGATGAAGATCCCCGCAGAGGTGGGCTTCGTGCGCGACCCCGAGGGCGGCGCGCGCCTTGAGGTGAAGAGCGAAGATGGGGCCCTGTTGATTGGCCGCAAGGGTGCAACCTTGTCCTCATTGCAGTACCTGATCAACCGCATGATATCGCAGACCGAAGACGGCGAAAGCCTGGAGCGCGTGGTGGTGGATGTCGAGGGATACCTTGATCGTCGCCGTGAATCGCTTGAAGAGTTGGCGAAGGAGATGGCGACCAAGGCTCGGGAGACGGGACGCTCGATGCGCCTGAAGCCCATGAGCCCGCAGGAACGCCGCATCATCCACCTGACCTTGCAGGACGACCCGGAGATTCGCACGTATAGCCAGGGCGAGGCGCTCTACCGCAGCGTGGTAATCAGC
>JBIKMR010000402.1:0-2808 GCA_044359155.1 Candidatus Hydrogenedentales bacterium
CTTCCTGCGAAATGTCCCAAGCTTCTTCCCGGTTGCGCATGTATTGGTATGCCAACCCGTAAACATCATTCCTATAACGCTTTACGAGCTCCTCGAAAGCGTCGACATCCCCGGACTGTGCCCGGGCCACGAGGTGATCATCCGGCCTTGAACCTGCCGTTATATGCGTTTTTTCTTCCAACACTGCACCACCATCATACCCCATGAACATCGCCAGCGGCACGCTCATCACCTCAAACCTCCTGTTCCGCAGAGTAGGACGAGCCTGACAAGAGTTTATTCACGGTCGACGGGCGCAGAATTTGGGAGTTTGCTCTGATGGACTTGGGCGTTGCGCAAGTGGCAAGATAGCGAATTGCGGCGTGGGGAAGCGTGCGTGGCGGTGGCGATAGGGACTACCCCTTCGGGGAGGATGCGGATGGACAAGATACTTACGGTAGAGCAGGTGGCGGAAGCCTTGCAGGTGAAGGCCATCACTGTGCGTGAAATGTTCCGGGACAAGCGCATCCGGGGGTTCAAGGTGGGGAAGGCGTGGCGCACCACCGAGAAGATGCTGCAGGAGGATATTGAGGCGATTGCGCATGGGGCGAACCCGGCTGATCTGCCGATGCTGGGGAGCGAGACCCCGGCGCGGGATGTGACTGTGCCCAAGCGTGGGCGCAAGCAACCGGGCGCTGCCCCGGCCACGGATAAACCCGCCAAGCCCGCAGGCCGCAAGCCCGGCGCCAAGGCGGAGGCAAACGGCACGGCCGAACCAGCGAAGAAATCTGCGGGCCGCCCGGCGCGCAAGGTGGCGGACGTCGTCGCAGACGACCCGGACACGCAGCAACTGCTGTTTTAGGGCGGCCTTTTTTCCAAGACTTGTGGCACAATATGGGGTAAGCGTGAACCGCTGGGGAGCGGGGGGCACGAGTTTTTGAGGTAGAGGTGCAACAAGAAATGGGTTTGAGCATGAGCAGTGGTACTCCCCGTGTATGGATTTCTTTGTTTCTGGCCTTGTCAGCGGTGCCTGTATTTGCCCAAGGTGCGCCGGGGCCCAAGGTTATCTATGGCACGGACGACCGCATCGACGTGTACCAGGAAACCAGCCCGGTGCGGCTCGCTTGGGCGGCGGCTACTTGTGGACTGGTGTCCACCAGCAACCTCTCTCTGAACGGGGACGGCACCTATACGCTGTTGACGGATGATTTCATTGTGCTGGGTCGGGTGCCCTGCGAGGGCGAACCTTTTGCCAACCAGCCCACGGCAGCCAACTGCTCGGGCTTTCTCGCGGCTGAAGACGTGGTGGCCACCGCTGGCCATTGCATGGATACGGGCCGCTTGAATTCCTACCGCTATGTCTTTGGCTTCCAGATGCTGGACGCCAACACCCCGGTGACTACGCTGCAGGCGGACCAGGTGTATTCGGGCATCGAGATTGTTGAGCGCCGCTACGAAGGCAGCTTCGACTACACGGTGGTGCGCCTTGATCGCCCGGTCACTGCGCCGGGCGCGGCACCGCTGCCCATTCGCCGCAGCGGGGTGATTCCGCTGGGTGCGCAGGTGGGGGTGATTGGCCACCCCACGGGGCTGCCGTTGAAGCTGTCGTTTGGCGATGACACGGTGGTTTACAACAACACCAGCGAGTCGCACTTTGTGGCAAACCTGGACACCTATGGCGGCAACTCGGGTTCGCCGGTGTTTAATGTAAGCACGGGCCTGGTCGAGGGGGTGCTGGTGCGTGGCGCGAAAGACTACAACGTCGTGGGGAGCTGCTTTGAATCCAACCGCCTGGCCGATGAACAGGCCGACGAGGACGTGAGCAAGAGCACTACCTTCGCGGATGCGATACCTGTTGATCCGCACACAGCAGACACGAACAGTGATGGCAGCATTGGACTAGGCGAGGTGCTTCGCGTCATTCAGTTCTACAACTCGGGCAGCCTGCATTGTGAGGCGCTCGGCGAAGATGGCTTCGCACCGGGCGGCGGTGACCAAACCTGCGCGAATCACGAGTCGGATTACATGGAGACGAATTTCGTTATATCGCAAAGCGAGTTGCTGCGCTTGATTCAGATTTACAATGTGGGTGCCTACACCCGCTGCGACGCGGGCGAAGATGGTTTTTGCATCTAGCGGTTCCAGCACGGGAGGCATCATGGGGGCAAGGCTTACGGCAATACTAATGACGGCCCTGCTGCTTGGCACGCTAGCTGGCCAGGCAGATGAGTGGCCGCGCATGGATGTGCTTGAGTTGCTGGCCCCCACGCAGGAATTAGTGAACGGGCTGGCGCGCGATGGCTTCATTGTGGATGTCGAGCACATGCCATCGGTGCGGGTATATGCTACGGCGGACCGGCGCGCGGAACTGGACCGGCGGCGTGTGGCCTATGTGAAGGTGGGGCAGCAGCCCAACCCACAGCCGGGCAACGACAAAGCCAACTTGGGCGAATACCACAATTATGCCGCGATGACCGAGCGCTTGCAGAGTTATGCTCTGGCCCACCCCGGCATCATGCAGCTGGTTTCTATCGGCAAGTCCATTGAGAACCGCGAGCTTTGGGCGGTGCGTATTTCGGACAACCCCGGCGTGGACGAGGACGAGCCGGAGTTTAAGTATGTGTCCACCATGCACGGCGATGAATGGGTGGGCACCGAGCTTTGCCTGTACCTGATCGACCTGTTGCTCACTTCATACAGCAGGGAGTCTGTGCAGGGGGCGCGGCTGACGCAGCTGGTGGATACAACCGACATCTGGATCATGCCATTGATGAATCCCGATGGACGTGAGCAGAACGCGCGTTTCAACAAGAACGGCGTGGACCTGAA
>JBIKMR010000155.1:0-10264 GCA_044359155.1 Candidatus Hydrogenedentales bacterium
CGGCTGGCGCGGCTGGTGAATTATTCCGGTACGGTGCTGGACCTGCGCATCGATCGCACCGTGCGCTTACTGGAGCAGACAACGGCAAGCGACCGGCTAGGCGCGCCGCTGCCGGAAGGCTTGTCGGTGGTGATGTATGAAAGCGTGAACAGCATCACCAACACTGGCGAAGCTGCATGGCGCAAAGACACCGGCCTGCCCTCCATCTGGATACTCGGCATGTATGCGCCCTCGCCCAATACCACCATCGTGCTGCCCTATGTGCAACACGCCCCCGGCCCCGTGGTGAACGACGCCTACTTCGGCGCGGTGCCGCCGGAACGCCTGCGCCTGCAAGATGGCATAGCCTACTTTCGCGGCGACGGCCAACAGCGCGGCAAGATTGGCCTCGGCCCGCAACACGCAAAGAATATGCTCGGCAGCTACGACCCCACCGGCGGCGTGCTCACCCTCGTGCAATACGACAAACCCAAAGGCGCGCAGGACTACGTGAACTCCCTCTGGGAAATGCACGAGCACCCCTACGCGGGCGACGTAGTGAACGCCTACAACGACGGCCCACCCGCCCCCGGCCAACCCCCGCTCGGCCCCTTCTACGAACTCGAAACCTCCTCCCCCGCCGCCGCCCTCGCCCCCCAAGAAACCCTCACCCACACCCACCGCACCCTGCACGCCCAAGGAGAACAAGGCGCCCTCGACCACCTCGCCCGCCACACGCTCGGCGTGGGGCTGAACGAGATTGCGGCGGCGCTGGTTTGAGGCTGAGGAAAGACCTGTCTGAAAACAAAACGCCGTGGCGCGGTTGTGTGCGCCACGGCGTTTAAGTTTTGTATGGTGGGCGATACAGGACTCGAACCTGTGACCTCTGCCGTGTGAAGGCAGCGCTCTAACCAACTGAGCTAATCGCCCTTATGGGGAGGGGAAGTGTAGCAAATGGTTCGGGGGGTGTCAATTTGGGGCCCGGCGTGCGCATGGTGCGGGGCTAGGCATGGAGGCTTGAGAACGATGAGCGAAGCGGACAAGAACGTGGTGTTGGTTGGGGAGCGGTGCGTGTTGCGGCGCTTGCGCGCGGGGGATGAGGAGGCGATTGTGCGGCATGGCAATGACCGGGAGATATGGCGGGGCTTGTATGATTTGTTTCCGCACCCGTATACGCTGGAGGCGGCGCAGGCGTGGGTGGCGAAAAGTGCGGGGGATTACCCGGAGCCGCTGCAATTGGGTATCGAGGTGGACGGCGGCATTGTCGGGGGGATTGGCCTGCGGGGATGCCTGCTGTCGAATGAGGATTATGTCGAGGTGGGGTATTGGGTGGGGCGTTCGTACTGGGGACGGGGCATTGCATCGGAGGCATTGCGCCTGATCTGTGGGTATGGGTTCGATGTGATGGGTGCCAACCGCATCGAGGCGCGGGTCTACGCGTTTAACCCAACCTCGGGCCGGGTGTTGGAGAAGTGCGGCTTTCAGTTGGAAGGCCGCCTGCGCAGGAGAATGGTGAAGGATGGGGAGCGCACGGATCAGTTGGTGTATGGCTTGCTGCCGGAAGACTGGGCCACCGCCTGAAGCAGGCTTGCGTGGGCTGGGGTGTGGGCGTAGATTGAGGGCGACACTGGAGCCGTTACGATGATCAAGAAGAACCGACCCACGCCCGAATCTCGCGAGCGCTTTCTGGCGCAGGTGCGGCAGGACCAAGCCACGCGGGAGAAGGGATACCGGGAGCAGGCACTGCGCCTGTTCCCGCATGTATGCGGGCGCTGCGGGCGGGAGTTTTCCGGGGCGCGGCTGCGCGAGTTGACGGTTCACCACAAGGACCACAACCACTTGAACAACCCGGCAGACGGCAGCAACTGGGAGATGCTTTGCCTCTATTGCCACGACGACGAACACCAGCGCGCAGAACAGCGCGACCCAACGCATCGCAAGCCGTTGGGGTCAGACCGCCCGCCCTTGGAGTACGAAGCCTTTGAGGGATTGCGGAACCTGTTGCCGGTGGAGGAGGAGAAGCCGGAGCCCGGGTGAAGCGCGGTCAGCGCGTGATGTCGAGCAGCGCGCCGAGCAGTTCGTCCTCTGCCCGCACCACGGCGGCATTGGCCTTGTAGGCGGCAACGTTCAACACACTCCCTGCCACTTCCGTGTTCAGGTCCACCCCTTCCCCCTGCTGGCGCACTTCCGCCACGCGCACCCCGCCGCCTGCCGCTTCCGCATTTACCACGGAACGCGCGGAATAGCCGGGGGTGTTGGCGTTCGCCACGTTGTTGGCTATAACGCCCTGCCGAAACGCGGCGCCCTGTAAACCCGACAGCGGGATGTTGAGGTTCATGGCGAGATTCTCCAAGGGTACTCTTTTCTAGATTATACCCGAGGCTGGGGATACACTGGCGCTGCTGGCAAACTGCAGGAGACAGTGCATGGCGCGGGACGTATATGTGGGGTTGCTGCGGGGCGTGAATGTGGGCGGCAATAACAAGCTGCCGATGAAAGATCTTGTCGAGATTGTGGCAGAGGCGGGCGGGGAGGAGGTGCGCACCTTCATCCAGAGTGGCAACGTGGTGTTTCGTGCTACGGCCAAGGTGGCAAAGGCCATGCCAGAGCGGGTGTCGGCGGCAATTCTGGAACGCCACGGTTTCAACACGCCGGTGGTGTTGCGGTCTGCGGCGGCGCTGCGGGCCGTGCGCGATAACAACCCCTACCTGAAAGCGGGCGCACCGGAGGACAAGTTGATAGTCCTGTTCTTGAAAGACACGCCCACACCAGAGGCGGTGGCGTCGCTTGACCCCAACCGCTGGCCGCAGGATGAATTCCAGGTGGTGGGCACCGAGGTCTACGCGCACTATCGCCATGGCATGGGGTGCACCAAGCTGACGAATGCCTACTTCGATTCCAGGCTGCGCACCATCAGCACCGCGCGCAACGTGCGCACGCTGGGCAAACTGATTGCTTTGACGGAGGAGTAAAACACCGGGCGCTCTAGTCGCGCGGGCGAAGTACGCCCGCAAGCGACAGCGGAACTGGATTCCTTCCTTTGCAGGAATGACGGATTGACGGTTACCCCAACGTCTTGCGCGCATCCCCGGCTACGCGTACCTTGATTCCCAAGTGGCGGCAGAGGGCGACGAGTTCTTGCAGCACGTTGCCGTAGCCGATGGTGATGTGGTTGGACATGTGGGTCGCCATCATCTCGTCGCGGCCATAGCCGGGTATGTGTACGTTAGCGATGGGCCACTGCGGGGTGGTGCGCTGGAGTCGGTCTTGCACCTCGGCTTCTGGCAAGGCCACCACTTCGCCGGTGCCGCAGTCCATTTGCAGTGCGCCATCCGCCTCGAAGCAGCGGGCCCAGGTGATGACGCCGGGCTTGCTGACCCCGGCGCAGGTGCCGCCGCCCTTGGGGAAATACATGGCGGGCTGGCGGAATACCTTGGTGTGTTTCCATCCGCCGAAGTGCGCGGGCGGGGCCGCGCCGCTGATGAGGAAAACCCACAGGAAGCGGCCTTCCCACTCGCGCCCCCAGCGCACGTCGTGCAGCGTGGTTTCGGCGGGCATACCCTTGGCTTCAAAGATTTCCTTGAGCAGCAATTGCGGAATGCCCGAGCCGAGGTCGCCCTCGTTGAAGTGCGGAATGGCCTTGCCCGCGTGGACAATCTGCCCGGATTCCGGGTCGCGCACGGGGGGGCGGTCGGCGTTGTTCAACATGCCCTCGACCAGATCGCTGGCGGGACACTGGCGCACCAGCCCAAGCTGGTAGGGAATGCCGATGCTGCTCAGGCCATAACGCTGCACAAAGCGGCAGGCGGCGGCGTACATCTTCATCTGCGTGCGCACCTGGTCGTGCGTCAACTGGGTGAAAGTGTCGGTTCCCCAGTCGAACCACGTGCCCTTTTTCACCAGCCAGTTCAGGTGCTTCTGCGCTTCTTCCTCGCTCACCAGATCCATCTCGGCAAGCAGGTCGCTCTGGTTCAGGTATTCAATAGGCATACCCGCCGCGCCCACCTTGGCCGGGTCGAGCACGGCGTTGAGCATTCCCATGCAGCCGGGGTCGAGCTGGCCCATGATGCGGCGCTCGCGCAGGATGGCAGCGCCCAGCGCTTTGCCCAGCTTCTCTGCGGCGGGGGACAGCTTCACGCCGTCTACCGCGCCCACATGCTTTTCGCTGTGGGTGGCCTTGCCGGTCTTCGCCCATTGCTCGAGCTTCTTCATGAAGTAATCGTCCTTCAGGAAGCTATCCGTCCACAGGCGCGATGAATTCACGTTGAGTCGAGACAAGGTGCCCGCGTGGTTGAGCAGCGCTACAAGGCCCGGCCAGGTGCCGTCGAAATTTCCAAGGAGAAGGATGGGGCCCTTGTGCGTTTGCAGCGGGCCGGACACATGGTGCGCGTAGGCCCAGCAACTGAGCACCACCACCACCGGGGCCTTGGGGTCTATCTGCGAGAACACCTTCGCGCCGTCTGCCTGCCGCGTGATGAAGCCGTGCTTGCGCTTCGCGTCATAGCCATGCGCCACTTGCGCCTTAACGCCCAGCTTGGCGAAGGCTTGCTGCACTTGCTTGAGGGTGAAATCCTGCGTGGGCCAGCAGACCTGGCAGGCGCTTTCGCGCGCATCCCCATTCGACACCAGATAAACCACACGATCCTTGCTCACGACTATCCATCCCTTTCATTCCAACGGGCTTTGCCCGAATTGTTCTTAGCGATTGGCGGCGAATGCCCGCACCTTTTCCATGACTACGCGCAACTGGTTTAGTAGCAAGGCGGCACCCTCGGGGTCGTCTTGCGGGTTCATCCGTTCGAGGGCCGCGCAGATGTGCTGGGCGTCCACAACGCCGATGTTTCCCGAAGCGCCCTTCAGGCTGTGGGACGCGGCAGACAAGGCTGCAGCGGACCCCGTTTTCAGCGCGTCCTGCAGCGCGGCCACTTGGGCCTGGGCGTCTTCAATGTAGGCTTCAAGCAGAGCCCGCTCGAACTCCGCATCCCCCATCGAGACTTCCTGCAGGCGCGCCGCGTCGAGCCAATCCCCGGCAACTTCGCTCATCACGCATCCCTCCAAGGCTTCACTATATCCACTGCCCCCCTAACCTGCAACCATTCCGCCCACGAAATGCTCGTGAACTATGCGCTATGCTTCGGCCAGGGAGGGTTGGGTTCATGAAAAGTTTTCACGGTAAGGTGGCCGCCATCACGGGGGCAAGCTCCGGCATTGGCCGGGCGTTGGCGCTGGAGCTCGCGCGTCGCGGATGCAATCTGTCTTTGTGCGACGTGCAGGAAGCTGCGTTGGAAGCCACCGCTGCGGAGGCCCGCGCGTTGGGAGTCACGGTCACGGCACAGCGCGTGGACGTGTCGCAGCGCGAGCAGATGGAAGACTGGGCCTCGCGGACCGTCGCGGACCACGGAAAGGTGAACCTGGTGGTGAACAACGCTGGGGTGACGCTGGTGGCCAGCATCGATGGCGCAAGCTATGAAGCGCTGGAGTGGATCATCGGCATCAACTTCTGGGGCGTGGTGCATGGCACAAAGGCCTTCCTCCCCCACCTTAAGGCGGCAGGCGCGGGGCACATTGTGAACCTGTCGAGCGTGTTCGGCTTTGCAGGCATTCCCGGGCAAGGCTCGTACAATGCGACAAAGTTTGCGGTGCGCGGTTTCACCGAATGCCTGCGCCAGGAACTGGAGCTAATGGACTGCGGTGTCTCCGCCACGTGCGTGCATCCCGGTGGCATCAAGACCAACATTGCCCGCGCGGCCCGAAAGGATGGCGACCTGGCTTCCATCGGGCTGGACGCAGATGAGTCCGGCGAGAACTTCGAGAAGATAGCCATGACCACGCCGCACAAGGCCGCGCTTATAATCCTGCGCGCGGTGGAGCGCAACAAGCGACGCGTGCTCGTGGGGCCCGATGCGTACCTGTTTGACTGGACGGTGCGACTGCTGCCCACGGCCTACCAGCGAATCATAGTTTCCCTGAGCAAACGCATGATGAGGAAGCGGGCGGCAGCCTAGCCTACCTCAAAGCCCACTTTGGCGAAGGCGCGGCGGAGGTCGTCGGGAGTGAATGGCTTTTGCAGGAGCATGACGGCACCAAGCGACTTGATGCGCTCGGCGGCGGCGCCCTCGTAGTAGCCCGTCATGCCGATGACATGGATGCCCGAAGTCTCGGGGTTTTCCTTGATGCGGCGGCAGACTTCGAAGCCGTCCAACTGCGGCAGGCGCAGATCGAGCAGGATGACATTGGGACGGAAGGTGGCGACCAACTGGCCCGCCTCGAATCCGTCCATGGCCACTTCCACCTGAAAGGGGCGGTCGACGCGTTCAAGAAACCTGCGAACCACGGAGATGACGGCTTTCTCGTCGTCAACGATCAAGACCTTGGCGCTGGATGCATCCAGTTCCTGATGCACCGGAATGCTGTTCTCGCGAAGGAAGCGAAGCAGCTCTTCACGGCGAATGCGGCGGTGACCGCCAGGGGTCTTAAAGACCCGAATCTTTCCGGCCTCGGCCCACTTGCGAATGGTGTCAGCGGTCACATGGCAATACTTCGCCACTTCCGACGTGCTGAAACTTTGTTTCGATTCCATTGCGCTCCCCGGTTCACGGCGGGATATTATGGCTTTAAGGGAATTCGATATCCGCAAGCCGCCGGTGATTAGTATAAGCAACTTGTTGCACAGTACGCAAACTTGTGGTGTATTGCGCAAGCAGCGGAAAACTCGCTAATGCCGTCAATACAAGAATTCAGAATTAGGTATTCTAGCATCGGGGGAAATGCTTAGAATCCGCTCCTTAGGGTGCGCCAAAAGCAACAGGCGCGCCACATGGGTAGCGCGCCTGAGGTAAAAAAGGGTGGAGCCGAAACGGGGAATCGAACCCCGGACCTCATCATTACGAGTGATGCGCTCTACCAACTGAGCTATTTCGGCCCAAAAAATGGTGCCAGGAGGCAGGGTCGAACTGCCGACACGCGGATTTTCAGTCCGCTGCTCTACCAACTGAGCTATCCCGGCACTGGGTCGTAAAGTATAGGCAATGGCAGGCAATGATGTCAATTGGCCTGCGGCGTCTGCTTGCGGGTGGGCCAAGTCAATTGGGGCCTTGCCGAACTGGGCGGGCTGGGGTATGATCGTTATACATGCCAATCGCTGATCCAGAGTTGCCGCGCGAGCGTTACCCGCGCACCGCGTGGATGTATCTGCGCGAAGGAATTGCCGCCGCCCACCGTCGGCGTCCTATCAGCTTTTACCTGCTGCTGACCATGCCGTTTGCGCTGATCTTCGCGGCAGGTCTACTGGACCGGAGCGACATAAAACAGTTCGCCCTTGGCCTGTGCCTGTTGTTCGTCTTCTTTGGGCTGGTCATGATGCGCGCGGTGGCGGATGTTTTCGACATTACCCGCAGCCACATCCGCGCGCAACGGGCCACCTTCCGTGCCACCCTCGGGGACGCCGACTTTACCGCCACCCTCAGCGAGCAGGCTAAGAAAGCACAGGGCGAGTAGCGCCTCGTTGTCGACTTCCTTGTCTACTTTGCCGGGGGCATAATGGCAAGCCTGTGGTATATTTTGGGGACGTGTGTTCGCGGGGGCGAACGTTGCAGAGGAGTGCTAGCGTGCGTACTTTTGGCTTGATGTTCCTAGTGGCGGTGGGGCTGTTGTGCGTGTCGGCCCATGCGGTCGAGTTTCGCCGGGTGGCGTGGGGCGAGGGCGGCGGCGACAAGGGCGAGCGCCTGCCCGATGGCGTCACGGGAAACAAGGGCACAGGGTCGGACACGCTGCGCCATGAAATCTGGGGGCAGACGGATTACGGCGAGGGCTACATCTATGGCCCCACCAACCGCCGCTCCGGCATGACCGCCGCCGACATTGATCGCGACGGCGACACGGACTTCATCTTCCCCGGCACGGGCACGGACCCGCAAGTGATGCTGAACTTGGGGTCGAGCAGCGCTTTCTATCCGGGTGGCTCGCGCACGCTGGACATCTCTCCCCTGCCCCCAGGGTTCGGCTATGACCTTGGGCTGGAGTTCGGCGACCTGAACGGCGACGGGCTGGAAGACCTGGTGGCGGTGCTGCGGCAGGAAAGCCCGCTGCGCAAGCACCTGGGCTGGTTCAAGAACGACGGCACCCCGGCGGGCTCGTCGCTGCCGAAGTTCACGTATCAGGGCATCATCTACACCAGCCAGCGCCCCGACACGTGGGCGGGCATCTGGGTGACACTGGGCGACGTAAACGCCGACGGCGACCTGGACCTGTATGTGGCGGAGGACTATGTGGACGAAGCCGCGCCGGCGCACCGGGTGTATCGCTTGGAAAACACCGGCACGCCGCAGGCCCCCCAGTGGGGCACGCCCGCCTTTGAAGCAGGACTGACCGCGCTGATGCCGGAACCCGCGTTTATCGGGAAATCCAATGAGCAGGAAGCAGGCGTGGCCGAGCCGTTGCACCAGTGGTTGTCGTACCGCAACAAGGGCGTGAGCACCATCTACAATATCGGCGACATCAGCCTTGCGGATTGGGACGCGGACGGTCGTCTGGACTTCATGTTCTACCAAGCCACGGTGGGGTTGTTCTGGATTCCCAACGTGGGCACAGCCACGGCCCCGATATGGAGCAATGAATTGGGCAGCGATGGCGTGCCCCGCTACGACCACCGCGAGCAGGATGAGGCCGATTTCGTGGAGGGCACCTTCAACGTGGAGGAGAACCCCGAGGCAGCCAAGCCCGGCACGGAATGGCTGCGCGACGTTTACTTCTCGGTGAACAACCGCCTGAAAACCTTCCGCTTCTTTACGGCGGAGGGCGCGTATCGCATCGTGCAGCAGAATCCAGTGGCCTACCCGGCGGGGCAGGGGCCTGCGACTTTCTGGGATTACGATGGCGATGGCGACAAGGACATGTTCCGCATGGGGATAACCGGCGTAGAGCAGACCAACCTGCTGGCACTGCGCAATGAAGGCACCCTTTACAACCCCGCATGGGGCGCGTTCAGCAGCATTGCCTCGGTACCCATGAGCGAAGGCAACGAGGCCAACCAGTGGCGCAATGATCTGTTCCTGTTCGATTATTGGAACGACCTGCTCGACACGCCAGACTTCTTTGTGCAGGGACAGAACGGTCGCATTCGGCAATACAGCGCGGGCCTTGCTGCGCCCAATTCCCTGCCCACCTTCTCGCTGCAAGATGACAACTTTGGCGACGTGGTAGCACCGGGCGACACGGGCGTGGTGCCACGTGGATTCATCCTTGCCGACCTCGACCGATTTGGGGATGGCTTCAGCGAAGTGCTGGCGGCGTACAGCCACGACGGCGGCGCGAACCTGGTGCTGGTGGACACGCTGCTGGGCGAAATCTACGACGTGCCGGATCTGCTCGAAGCGCCCGAGGGCGGCACGCTAGAACCAGACCGCATCGAGGGACTGGCCGTGGCCTTTGCCACGGGCGACGAACGCCCTGACTTGGTGGTTACGCTCTCCGATGATCTGGACTACGAGGAGTGCGAGCACTGGGTCTACGAGAACCGCAGCCTCAGTGAGTTCCCCTTCTTCGAGCTAGTGCCTGTATTCGAGTTGGAAACCCCGCGCGACACGGACAAGTTCCACGCGCGCACGCCGAGCTTTGAAGACATTGATGGCGATGGGGACGATGACCTGTTTGTTGCGCACCGCTACCCGCCCACCAGCAACACCAACTTCCGGCAGTACCTGCGGTATTACCGCAACACCAGCGACACGGGTTTGTTCTATGTGCGGTTCCGCTCGGTGGCGGGGCAGACCACGCCGCTGACGCTGCAACTGACCACGGGCGGCGGCTCGAATACGGAACTGGTGGTGCCAAATTATCAGGAGATATTGAACAACAGCTTCGGCACGTTGTTGCCCAACGCCCGCTGGCTGGCGGGGAATAACGCGCCCACGGTGGACATCCTCGACACCACCGACCTGCGCACGGGCTACGGCTTCCCCGGCGAGGCGCGCGCGTTTGTAGACGTGTTGCCGCCGGTGGCGGCGGGCGAGAGCAAGGCGATTATCGTGATCGGTGACACGGAGACCGGCGAGCTGTATCCCACCTTTGCGACGCTCGGCTCGATTGCCTACCTCGTGTTGCAGAGCGAGGGACTCAGCAAGGACAGCATTCGCCTGTTGGCGGACACGCCGCTAGACGGTGACCTGGACGGGCAGAACGACGTGGCAGGCAAGCCGACGCTGGCGTCGATAGAGAACGCGATACGCGACTGGGCGCCGGGCGCGGACCGTGTGCTGGTGTACCTGATTGACCACGGCCAGCGCGA
>JBIKMR010000156.1:0-10226 GCA_044359155.1 Candidatus Hydrogenedentales bacterium
AATGTTGAGCATCGACGGGTGATTAGCCCTGGCGCGCCTTCAGCTTGGGGTCAGACTTGCAAATCACATAGACGCGACCCTTGCGGCGCACCAACTTGCAGTCTTTGCTGCGATTCTTCGCGGACTTGAGAGAAGACAATACTTTCATGACAACCACCTCTTGGGCTTGGTACGTGTTCAAAGAGCCGAAAGTATAGCCATTGAACAGGCCACGTGTCAAACCGGATTCCACGGGCCGTACACACTACTCAGTTCTTTAGGGATTTTCAGCCCCGAACGAACAAAGCTTGATACCCCCAACTCGTAAACGCTGTAGTCTCTTATGTGGACCTCGCTCGTCCTTCAGGCGTCCCGCTTGATTCCGCCACGCCAATCAGGTATCCCAACACCGAGTGCAACAAGGAGTGCTTTACAAATGGAAACTATCGCGGCCCTAAAGGGCAAACGCATCCTGATATTCGTGGGCGACATTTATGAGGACCTGGAACTCTGGTATCCCAAGTTGCGCCTAATCGAGGCAGGAGCAACGGTGGTGGTGGCAGGGCCGGAAGCGGGCGTCGTGTATGCCGGGAAGAACGGCTATCCCTGCACATCGGACGCGGCCATCGCCGACATGCGCGAGTCCGACTTCGATGGGGTAATTCTCCCCGGGGGGTTCATGCCGGACAAGCTGCGGCGCGACGACAAGGTGAAGTCGTTGATCTGGGAGTTCAACGCATCGGGCAAGTTGGTGGCCGCGATTTGCCACGGCGGCTGGATGGCCATCAGTGCGGGCGTCTACCGGGGCGTGCGCGTTACTGGATCCCCCGGCATCAAGGACGATCTGGTAAACGCGGGCGCAATTTGGGAAGATGCCCCTGTGGTGGTAGACCGCCACTTCGTTTCCAGCCGCAAGCCCGACGATCTGCCCGACTTCTGCCGCGCCATGATTGGCGTGCTGGAAGGATAACCCCTACCGCAACTGCCCTGGCTGGGTGTCCGTGTCCGCGAGGCAGGCAGTTATCAGGGCAGCAAGGTCCTGGTCCTGCGGCGAGTTCCACAAGTTATGGTGGCAGGCTTTCAGTAGGCGAATGGTGATGCCTTCCTGCGCAACATCCTCCCACTCCGGAAGGTCGTCTAGCCCCCACTCCGTTACGAGAATGATGTTGATATGCCCTTGGTAAGGGGCCACGTTGTATTCGCTCACCGCGTCGTAATACGCCTGAATGAACGCCGTGTTCCGGTTGCTCTCGGACAAGGCCGCGCCGTCCGCCGCCACCTTGCGCGTAGCCACGCGGGCACGAGCCCGCGCGTATTGCTCTTGCAGCTTGCGCACGAACTCCTCGACCTTCTCGGCGGCATACTGCCAACCGAAATCCCGCAGGTTGATCAGGTGACGCACGATACTGGAATGGCGCGACTCGCTCTCCCAAAAGAAGTCGATGACGATAAGCCGGTCCACTTCGTGCCCGAGCGCCATCATCTGCTGCGCCAGTTCCAGCGCGAGCATGGTGTCGCGGCAATACGCGGTGAACCGATACGGACCCTTGGGCTGCACGGCAAGCACCTCGGGAATGTAGGCCTTGGCAATCCCCGACACGGTAAGCTCCGGCACCGGCCCCGTTTCCGGCAGCAGGCCGAAGATGTTTAGCCCATACACGGGCTGGTCAGGCTGCATGTGCGGCAGCAGCGGCGGAGCCATGTCCGTGGACCCCACAAAGAACAGCGGCGTGCGTGTGCCTTCTGGGCGGATGGCTTTCAGCACGCGTGACTCTGTGGCAAGGCTGGTGTCGCGAATGTAGCGCGCCAGCTCGCGCGCGGTGGGCGCGTGGTAGACCCGCACCGGCGGCAGCCGTACGCCGAACTCCCGCTCGATGCGATCGAGCAGCAGTATCACCAGCAGCGAGTGGCCGCCGTTGTCGAAGAAGTTGTCGTGTACGGTGAGCCCCTTGGCGCGCAGCACACGCTCGAATTCCCGCAACAGCCGCAGTTCCAATTCGTCCGGCGGGCGCGTGTCATTCTCAGGCGTGGCCGATCGTTGCATCAGCAACAGGGATGGCGGCGCGGGCGCGGTCAGCGCGGGCGCCTCGGCCAGCAGGTCTGGCGCGGGGCAATCGTCCCACGCGGGCAGATCTGCCAGCCTTGCGCCGGGCTGGGCAATCGTCGCCTGCGCCAGCTGCTCGAAGTAGGCCGCCAGCCGCCCCACCGTCACGCGAGCAAAGCTGTCGGTCTGGTATTCAAACCACCCAGCAAAGCCCTCCGCAGAAGGATAGAGTTCCAGCGTGATCTCGGTGAGCGCCTTGCCCATGTCCACCTGCAGCGTCTGCGCCTGCACGCCCTCGATATCCAGCGGCGGCAGCGGCATGGTCTGCATGAGGAAGAGCGCCTGCAACAACGGCGCCCCACCCGGCGTGTCGGGGGACAACTCACGTTGCCGCGCATAGGGCGTGTGTTGGTGTTGCTGTGCTTCCAGCAGATCGTCCCGTACCTGCCGCAACAGCGCGTCAAAGGTCAGCGCATCGTCCACCCGCACCCGCAGCACGAGCGTGGAAATCAGGAAGCCCACCAGCGGCTCAAGCTCTGCCCGCGTGCGCCCGGCAAGACTCAGCCCCACCATCCCCTCGCGTTGCTTGGTCATCTGCAACAGCGCCAGCGCATACAGCGTGAACAACACCGCAAAGGGCGTGGCTCCCTGCGCCTGCGCCAGCCGTGCCAACCCGTCGCTGGTGGCGCGCCCCAATTGCACGGGGTACTGCGCGCCTTGCCTCGGGTCGTCATCGTCTTCCTGCTCGGGGCCTTCAAAGCGCGGCACCGGTGCGGCTAGCTGCCGCTGCCAGAATTGATCCGTGGTATCTCCCGGTACAGGCGCACGCCCGCGCTGCCATGCGGCATAGTCCGCATAGCGCAACGGCAGGGGCGGCCACTCGGGCAAGCCGCCTGAAGCCAACGCACGGCACGCCTCGCTCCACTCCCGCACCAGCGTGCCCACGGACCAGCCATCTGACACCAGATGATGCACGGTAACGCACACCACGTAGTCGTTGCTGGATAGCTGCAACAACGCACCACGAATCAAAGGACCGCGCGTGATGTCGAAGGGCAGCGAGGCCATGCGCGCGAGCCAGGCGCGCAACGTGTCCGTATCGCTATCGGTGCTGGCCTCCTTGTGCCAAGGCACAACCACTTGCGGCAGCACCTGCATGAGGGGGGAATCCCCCACCAACTCAAACACCGAGCGCAACGGCTCGTGCCGCGCCACTACCAGCTCCAGCCCGCGCGCCAACAAATCGGCATCCACCCTGCCCACTAAGCGAAACGCGATGGGTATGTGATACGCGGGCGTACCGGGATACAGGGACTCGAAGACCCACAGGATTTCCTGATCAGGCGTAAGCGGATGTTGCGCACCCGCAGCGACAACGGGAATTGGCTCCACCGAAACACGCGGCGCGCGGCTCACGCATTCGGCCAACCCCGCCACGGTCGACGCCTTGAAGAATTCCGCCAGCGAAAGTCCCACACCCAGCTGCTCCGCCATGCGCGTGACGATCTGCACCGCCAGTAGCGAATGTCCGCCGATATCGAGAAACGCGTCGTCGCACCCAATGTCTTCGCTGCCGAATACTTCCTGCCATAGCGCCAGCAGTTGCGATTCCATCTCCGATTGCGGTGGACGACGCGCCGTGCGCATGGCGATGCGCTGTGGCAAAGGCAGTGCATTCCGGTCCAGCTTGCCGTTGGGCGTCAGCGGCAACGCGGGCAGGGCCATCAAGTGGGCAGGCTGCATATACGTAGGCAGCGTCTGCGCAAGGTGCGCTCGAAGCTCCTCGTCACCAACACTCTCCACCACAACATAATACCCGCACAAGACCGCCGCGCCCGGTTGGTCTTCGCGCACCACCACCGCCGCGTCCGCCACTGCCGGGTGCGTGCGCAGGCACGACTCGATCTCGCCCAGCTCAATGCGAAACCCGCGCAGCTTCACTTGCCGGTCGATACGCCCGAGATATACCAGCGCGTCGTCGTCGCGCCGATGCACGCGGTCTCCGGTGCGATACAGCCGCGTGGCGTCGTCCCACGGCGCAATGACAAAGGCCGCGTCCGTGAGCGCCTGCTGCCCCAGATATCCCTGCGCCAACTGCGGCCCGGCAATGCACAGTTCCCCCGGCACGCCATTCGGCGTAGGCTCCAGCGAGGGCGACAACACATAGGCCGCCGCATGGGGAAATGGCCAGCCAATGGGCACGGGACCCGCTATGGCTTCCTGTTCCAGAAACATGCACGTGACCGCAACCGTAGTTTCCGTGGGACCATAGGTGTTGGCCAGCTGCACCTGCGCGCCCACATGCCGCTGCCACCGCAACACCTTGTCCGTGTGCGCCGCTTCTCCCCCAATGATCACCAGCCGCAAGCCCGGTGGCCAAGGGATGCGGTGGATGGATTCCACCACAACGTGCCAGAAGGCCGTGGGCAAATCCAGCACGGTGATCCCCCACGCCCGGCATTGCTCGATAAAGCCTGTGGCGGAGTCGAGCATCTCTTCCGTGCGCAGCACGAGTCGTGCCCCGCAAGACAGCGTGGGATAGATCTCCTCAATTGCTGCGTCAAAGCTAAAGGAGGCAAATTGCAGTACGCGGTCTTTGCCGCGCAATGCATAGAGTTGCCGCGCGCCATCCACAAAGGCTGACAACGCCCCGTGGCTCACCGCCACCCCCTTGGGCTGGCCGGTAGAGCCCGATGTGTAAATCACGTAGGCAAGGTCTTCCGGCTGGCAAATGTAATCAGGCGGCGTGTCGGGAAAGTTTGTCTCGAATCCCTCCGCTTCATCCAGCGCTAGCAGCGCCATGCCCTCACGTTCCATGTCCGCAATCGTGCTCGTCAATCCCACCAGCAACATGGCGTGGCTGTCCGCGCACTTAAAGCGCCGCCGTTCCAGCGGTAGCCCCGGCATGATGGGCACATACGCCGCCCCCGCCTTCAACACCGCCAGCAGCATCACAATCGCGTCTATCGAGCGCGGCAGACACAACGCCACCTTACACCCCGGCCCCACGCCCCGCGAACGCAGGGCATGGGCCATCCGGTTGCTGCGTTGTTCCATCTCGCCGTAGCGCATCGTCTCATGCCGGTGTTGCAGCGCAATAGCCTTGGGCCTGCGCGCCGCCCGCGCAGCGATGCGCTCATGCACTGGCATCACTGGCGCATCGTGCGGCACAGGCGGCAACAACTGCGCGCGCTCTTCGGGGGACAACATAGGCAAGGCCGAAAGCGGCAATGATTCCGACCCGGGGAAAGCCGTCAACAAAGCAACGAAATGCCCCGCTATCTGCACCACCGCCCCATGCGCAAAGCGCGCGGGGTCATACTCGAAATGCAGGTCGAGCCCCTCGTGTTGATAGGCCGCCAACGTGAGCGGCGATGGCGTGTACTCGTGCAGTTCATACTGCGTGTCCCGCAGGCACGGCGCATTGGCCTTCACAAGATCATCCAGGCGTCCGCGCTCGAACATGGTGTAGGTGTCGAACAATGCCGTGCCGCCCGGCAGCCCGCTCCAGCGTTGTATCTGCTGCAACGGCGTATCGGCATAGGCGCGCTGCGCGAGCCAATCCGAGCGGAGTCCACGCAGCCAATCGCCCAGCGCGTCTCCCGCGCCCACACGCGCCACCAGCGGCAGCGTGTTGATGTATAGTCCCACGCGCGACTGTGCATCGCGTGGCGCAACAGACCGCGTGGCCCCGAATACCACTTGCGACGCGCCAGTATATCGATGCAACAATACCGCCCACGCCCCGTGTATCAGCGTGCCCAGCGTCACCCCCTGCGCGCGCGCAAATGATTCCAACGTGCGCAGTTGTTCAGCTTCTACGGAGAACCGCACCTCAGGCTGCGAAGGGCTGAATGACTTCGGCGCGGCCAGCGGCAATGCGCACGGCTCATCCATCCCCCCCAAGGCCGCCTGCCAGAATGCCTCCGCGTCCTCCGGCAAAGCAGGCGCGCTGTGTGCAAATTTCCCGAAGGATGCCGCAGGTAAGAGTTCAGGACTTGGCGTACCTTGCGTAACTGCTAGGCACTGCGTCATCACCTCACGCAACACCGTGGCTATGCCGCGACCATCGATGATGGCGTGGTGTACCGTCCACACAAACTGCCAAGCATTCTCGCCGGTGATGAACACCGCCACCCGGTGCAGCGGCGGGGCGGAAAGGTCGATACCGCTTTGCCGGTCCTCCGCAAGGTAAGCTGCCAAGCGCTCGACAATTGCGTCGGTGGACAGGCCCGACCAGTCCTGCACTTCGATAGAGGGGGCAAGGGCTTCCGCCACTAACTGCCAGGCCTCGGGCAGGCCGCGCCACCTAAAGGAAATCCGTAGCGCATCATGCCGCTCAATTACGCCCTGCCAAGCGGCAATAAACGCGGACTGGTTGAAGGCGGACTGCACCGTGCCAACGACTTGCTCGATATACGCACCCGAACCCGCAGGCGCTTCGAGCGATGCATACACCATGCCCTGTTGCATGGCCGTAAGCGGCAGGCCATCCACCGTAAATTCCGTCTCGGCATGGGGGGTAGTCAAACGACGACATACTCCTCGGCAATCCAACACAGGGGCGTTTCTAAACCAAGGCACCACTTTGGCACAAATGAACGCGGCAGGCAAAATGCCCCGCGCGCCGCCCGGCCACTCACTTTATTCTTCGTGACACCGGGCCGGGCAGCCAGCCCAATACCGCGCAAGCCAGCAGTATCCATTCGCGACGCTGGGCCGGGTGTCGGCGCAGGCTTTGCAGCAAGGCCGCTCGTGCGGCGGTCCAGTCGTGGCGTTTCAGGTGTTGGCTGGCGGTGAAGCTGTGCACCGATGCCTCGCTCTGGCGGCGTAGGCGGGCACGGGCTGCTGCATCGAAACGAGTCGCTAGGGTGGGATGCGCAAACACCACGTCAAGGCTCGCTCGTGCCAGCGTCACTTCGTGGCCATAGCTGCCCACGGCCCCGCCGTCGGTGCGGCGATACGCCAGCACGGGCGAACCGCCCAGGTAGTGGAACGGCCCCGTCATGGCCAAGCGGCACCACAGTTCCCAGTCTTCATACAGGCGCAATTCTTCCCGAAACGATCCTGCAAGTTGCAGCTTCTCGGCTCGGGCACAGAGGGCCCCGCACAGGATGAAGTTGCGTTTCAGCAGTGGCTCAAGCACATCGCCACTCGGGCGGTGGTTCCAGCTTGCCGCTCCCCCGCCTATCACCTGCCCGTCCTCGTCAATCACCAGCCCCTCGCCATAGGCCGCCGCCAGCGTGGGATACGCCGCCAGCGCCCCAGTCAGCCTCGCCACCGCATCGGGCAACAGGCAATCGTCCGCATCGAGGAACATCACATACGGCGTGTTTACCTCGACCAGTCCCCGATTGCGGGCGGCGGATACCCCGCGATTCCCTTGCGTGATTACTTTAATGCGCGGGTCGCCGTGGCTGCTGGCAAGGTCTGTCGTGCCATCGGTTGAGCCATCATCCACCACCACCGCCTGCCAGCCCTGCTCAGACTGCGCACAGAGACTGGCCAGCGCTTCGGGCAGAAAGCGCGCGGCGTTGTAGGCCGGGATGATGATGGTTACTATCGGGTTCATGCGGGCAGCATCCACGCGCGCGCGGCGCGAAGTCAATCCAGCGCAGCTTCCACCACCAAGCCGGGCAACTCGGCGGGCAAGGGGGCTTGCTTCTTGGCAGGGTGGGACCACAGCCAGAGCGCATCGCGCAGCCCCTCGTAATACCGAGCCCAGCCGTACTTCGACTTACCATGTCGGCGCGGATGGTGCAACACGGGAATCTCGACCACGTGGTACCCAAGCTGCTTCGCCATCACCGGGATGAACCGGTGCATTCCCTCGTTCATCGGCAACTGCCGAGCCAGGTCCCCGCGCATCGCCTTGAAACCGGAATTCATGTCGTGCAGCGACATGCCAAAGAGAAATGCCAGCGCCCCGTTGAACACGCGCGAGGGCGCGGTCTTATGCAGGGGGTCTTGCCGGTCTTGCTTCCAGCCGCACACCATGTCCGCGCCCGCGTTCAGCGCGGCAAACATTCGGGACAACTCGGCGGGATCGTCTTGCAGGTCGCCGTCCATGGTCACCACCACGTCGGCGTTCACACGGGCAAATGCGGCGGCCAGCGCCTTGGTCTTGCCCACATTGCGCACCAGTCGCAGGTACTGCACCTGCGTATTCGCGCCCCGCAATTCCCGTATCACGGCCATGCTGTTGTCCGTGCTGCCGTCGTCCACAAAGAGGATGGCGTAGTCCCGCACGGGAATGTGGGTGGCAATGCCCTTGGCCAGCGCCCCCAGCGTGGGCGCCTCGTTATGCACGGGTACAATGACAACAGCCTTCATCGGCACAGTGTACCCGCCGGGCCAAGGGCCTAGCGAATATCTGCCTCAAGCCATTTGATAACGGCCATAATGCCCCGCGCCTTCTTCAGCATGGTGGCCTTCAGGCCCTGATCGCGCAGCTTGGCCTTCGCGTCGTGGCGATCCTTCGCCACAACCACGCCCCCCACGAAGGACTTCTCGTCGTCGCCCTCCGCGCGAATTGCGTGATATTCGTAGGTCGGCATTCCAAACACTCCTTGCCCCGCTCACCAGTATACCAAAACTCGCAAATGTTGCAAAGGGTAAAAGGTGCGAGTGGAAATGTCTGCCTGAGGTCAAAGCAATCCAGAAAGAAACCTGGCCAAATCCGTCATTCCTGCAAAGGCAGGAATCCAGTTCCGCTGCCGCCGGCGGGCGGTCCTTCCGCCCGCGCGGCAAAAGCATCACGGCTAAGACTTCGGTTAAGTTGCCTTAGACCTCGTCGTTCGTCGGGTCAGGCTGGCCGGTAAGCGCCTCCCTGCGGGCCGCCACGATAGAAGCCCCCACGCCCACGCTCAGGATGCCTGCAATCATGGCAAGCGACACGAAGGTGGGGATATGCCAGATATGCACCAGCAGCATCTTCACGCCAATGTAGGCCAGCAGGAAGATGAGGCTTTGCTTCAGGTAGCGGAACTTGTCCATCACCGAGGCCAGCGCGAAGTACATTGAGCGCAGACCCAGCACGGCGAAGATGTTCGAGGTGAACACGATGAAGGGATCCTGCGTAACCGCAAAGCACGCCGGAATCGAGTCGATGGCGAAGAACAGGTCGGTGGTTTCCACCATCATAAGGACCAGAAACATGGTGGTAACGGCGAACTTGCCATCCACCCGTGTAAAGAACTTGCCGGATTCGATGTCGTTCACCACCGGCACCATCCGCCGCGTCAGCCGCACCAGCGGGTTGTGCTCGGGATCAACCGTCTCGCTGGTCGATGTCATCAGCTTAATGGCCGTGGCCAGCAGCATGGCGCCAAAGAGATACGTGACCCATTCGAACTTGTGAATGAGGGCCAAGCCGCCAATGATCATGGCACCGCGCATGACCAGCACGCCCACGATGCCCCAGAAAAGCACCTTGTGCTGATAGCGCAAGGGTATTCCGAAGTAGCCAAAGATAAGCGCTATCACGAAGATATTGTCAAGGCTCAGGCTCTGCTCGACCAGATAGGCAGTCAAGAACTCGGTTGCGGCTTGAATCCCGGGCACTTGGTTTCCCACGGTTAGGCCGAGGCCCAACCAGTGGTTCGTGTAGCCGAAATAGATGAACACGTTGAAGGACATTGCAAGGCTGACCCAGAATGCAGTCCAGCGCAGCGCCTCTTTGGGTTTCACTTCATGCGGGGTGCGGTTGAGCACCCCGAGGTCTAGCGCCAACAAGGCCAAGACAACCAGAATAAACCCGCCCCAGACGAAGAATGTCATTCCAATACTCCAAAGATAGCGCCTCGATCATCAAAAAAGGGCCGAACGTTTCTACGTTTCGGCCCTTACAACACTGCGAACTACATGCGTTTAGTGCTCGTCTCCGGGCACCTCATGCGATTGCTTGACGCCATTGCGCCGCTCGCGCTGTAAGGCCAGCACAGAAGCCGCTATGCCCACACCCAGAATACCCGCGATGAACGACAGCGACACCCACGTGGGTATGGCTGCCTCGGTATGCACCAGAAGCATCTTCACGCCCACGAACGCCAGCAGGAATACCAAGCTCTGCTTGAGGTAGCGGAAGGTATCCATGATGGCGGCCAAGGCAAAGTATAGCGAACGCAAACCCAGAATAGCGAAGATGTTCGAAGTGAACACGAGGAACGGGTCCTGGGTGACGGCGAAGCACGCGGGAATGGAA
>JBIKMR010000403.1:0-2782 GCA_044359155.1 Candidatus Hydrogenedentales bacterium
AAGTATGGCTTCGCCCCGAAGAACGCCTCGGTCATTCTCTATCGCGACAAGGCGCTGCGCCGCCACCAGGTGTTTGCGTGCAGCCTGACCAACAACTACGCGCTGGTGAACACCACGATGCTCAGCTCGAAGTCCGGCGGCCCGGCGGCGGGTTGCTGGGCGGCGCTCAAGTTCATGGGCGAGCAGGGCTACCAGGACATCATGGGCCGCCTGATGGAAACGAAAGACACGTTGGTCAACGGCATCAACGCCATCCCGGGCCTGCGCGTGCTGGGCAATCCCGACATGTGCATGTTCTGTTTCGCGTCGGACAGGGTGAACGTGTTCCAGTTGCAGACCGAGGTGAAGAAGCGCGGGTGGTACATTCAGCCGCAGCTTTCCACGGCGCTGTCCCCGGCCAACCTGCACATCTCGGTGATCCCTTCCGTGATTGGCAACGAGCATGAGTTCCTGAAAGACCTCGCCGCTGCGCATGAAGCGCTGGCGAATTCTCCGGACCAGTTGGATTACAACGCGGTGAAGGACATGGTGACCGGGCTCATTGCGGGGCTGAGCCTGGAAGACGCCAAGGACCGCCTGCAACAGTTGGCAGGCATGGATAGTGGCGGCATCCCCGACGACTTCTCGCTCATCAACACGGTGATTGATGTATTGCCGGACGAGTTGAGCGACTACCTGCTCGAAGATTTCATCAACGAAATGTTTGTGTAAGCGCTGCATCTCAACTCCCCGCTGCGGCCCCGCCCGCAGCGGGGAGTTTCTATTTTCTGGCCCCATTGCGCACACGTATACTTCCGGCTTCTGGAGGAACCCGCCATGTTTCATTACACGCTTCAGCCCCGCTTCAGCGAGACCGACTGCCTGGGGCACATCAACAATGCCGTGCTGCCGGTCTGGCTGGAAGAGGCGCGCACGGACCTGTTCCGACTCTTCAATCCCTCCCTCGCCATGAAGACCTGGAACCTGATCCTTCGCAAGTACGAGGTGGACCTCATCGCCCAGATATGGCGCGAGCACCGGATCGAGATTCTCACCAGCATAGAGAAGATTGGCAACAGCTCGCTGACCGTGCTCCAGCGCGTGCGACAGAACGGGCAGGAAGTTGCGGTGGGGAGGACGGTGCTGGTGCATTTCGATTATGAGGCCGCGCGCTCGGTGCCGATACCCGAAGAGATACGGTTGCTGTTGCAGCCGCATGTAGAGCCGGGGGTATAGCTGGGGTGTAGCATGGGTGCGGGTACCCCCCTCACCCTAACCCTCTCCCCCTGCTAGGGGGAGAGGGGACAGGAAGCTCGGTTCAGGGCTATTGCTGCGTGCTCGGCAGCGCGGTAGTCACGCCACGGCGTGACGCTCCCATGTGCCCTTTTGTAGTGGAGCCTTGCCGTCTGACTTTTACAATCGCCCTGCGAAGGCTATGATGCAAGCATGGAGGGCTGGAGCATGAAGGCAGAACTTTCTCGGCGCGCGTTTTTGGGCACGGCAGGCATGGCGGCGGCGGGGATTCCCACAATAAGCCGCACCACCTTGGCACAGGATACGGGCAGCACAACAACGGCGGTGGGCGCGAACGACAAGATTCGGCTGGGGGTGATTGGTTGTGGTGGCGTGTGCACGGCGGATCTGGAATGCTTTCTGCTCAACCCAGAGATAGATGTGCCCGTGGTCTGCGACGTGGACGATGCGCGGATTGGTGAGAAGCAGAAGCTGGTGGAGGCGCGGCGCGGCAAGGCCCCCGAGGGCGTGAAGGATTTCCGCCGCGTGATTGAACGCAAAGACCTCGACGCGCTGCTGATATGCACGCCCGACCACTGGCACGCGCTGCCCGCCGTGTATGGCTGCCAGGCGGGGTTGGACGTGTACGTGGAGAAACCGCTCGGCAAGACGATTGATGAAGGCCGCGCGATGTTGGATGCCGCGCGCGACAACAAGCGCGTGGTGCAGATGGGCACGCAGCGCCGCAGTTCTGATCACTATAAGGACGCCGTCGCTTTTGTGCAGTCGGGTCAGTTGGGCAAGGTGCGGCTGGTGCGGGCATGGGCCTACCTCGACTGGGTGGGCGGCATTGGCCACCCGGCAGATGGCACGCCCCCGGCGGGTGTGGATTACGACCTCTGGCTGGGGCCTGCGCCGGAGCGGACGTTCAACCCGAATCGCTTCCACTTCAACTTCCGTTGGTATTGGGACTACGCGGGCGGGCTGATGACCGACTGGGGCGTTCACCTGCTCGACGTGTGCCTCTGGGCCATGGGGCCGGACTACCCGCTGAAGGTGTCCAGCTTCGGCGGCACACGCGTGGTGGACGACAACACCGAAACGCCGGACACGCAGATCGCGGTATACGACTTCCCAACCTACACCCTGATATGGGAACACCAGCTGGCCGGGGGCATCGGGCCGAACGGTCGCCCGCATGGCATGTTGTTCTGTGGGGAAAATGGCAGCGTGCTGATGGACGAGACCGGCTGGGAAGTCATCCCCGAGCCGAAGAAGGACGCGCTAAAGAACCTGCCCAAGGGCGCGGGCGACGTTGCCGCCATGGCATTCCCCGCGCTTGGCGGCGTGAAGCATCTCTCTGGAAAGGATTCGCGCCCCGCGCATGTGCGCAACTTCCTCGACTGCATGGGCACGCGCAACGAGCCCAACGCCAACCTCACTGTGGGACACCAGGTGTCCACCGTTGCGCAGTTGGGCAACATCGCTCTGCGGTCGAATTCAGAAGTACACTGGGACCGCGAGAACGAGACGGTGATGGACAATCCCAAGGCCGACGCGCTGGTGGGTG
>JBIKMR010000404.1:0-2772 GCA_044359155.1 Candidatus Hydrogenedentales bacterium
GCGCCGCAACTGGTGCTGATGTTCCTGTTCGTGCCGCTGTTCTGCGGGCTGCTCAACTGGACCGTGGACCGGCTGGCCTATCGGCCCTTGCGCAATGCGCCGCGCCTTGCGCCGCTGGTTTCCGCGATTGGCGTTTCCTTCATCTTCCTGAACATTGGCTTGTTCTGGGGCGGCTTGCCGATGGAGGTTTTCAACGACGGCAATTCCGCTGCTGCGCCGAAGGACTTCCCGGTGTTGCTGCCTTTCGACAACATGCTGGGCGACAGCATGATTCAGTTTACGTTGCGCGAGCTGATGGTGTTCGTGATTACCATTCCGCTGATGCTGGGGTTGACGCTGCTGGTGAAGTTCACGCGGGTGGGCAAAGCGATGCGCGCGGTGGCGCAGAACCCCACGGCGGCGCGCCTGATGGGGGTGGATGTGGACAGGATTATCGGTTGGACCTTCATCATCGGCGGCGCGCTGGCAGGCGTGGCAAGCGTGGTGTATGCCACGTATAACAACACGATCTATTTCCAGATGGGTTTCCGCGTGGGTATCGACGCCTTCACGGCTGCCGTGCTGGGCGGCATTGGCAACTTGCCCGGCGCGGTGCTGGGCGGATTGCTGATTGGCCTGATTCGCGCCATGAGCGACCAGTACATTGCGACGCAATGGACGAACGTAATGGTGTTCAGCATCCTGATTCTGGTGCTGGTGTTCCGCCCCTCGGGCTTGCTGGGCGCGCACACGCGGGAAAAGGTGTGATGGCTGGCGGAGCCTTACGGGGAAAATTGCTGGCAAACGCGCACTGGGTGATCCTGCTGCTGCTGGTGCCGCTGCCCTTGCTGGATTTTGTGCTGCCGGAGTCTCTGAAATTCAGCCCGCTGATGCGGCCCATATTCATCCTTGCGCTGCTGGGCATCGGGCTCAATGTGGTGACCGGGTTCACCGGCCTGCTGAACCTTGGCGTGGCAGCCTTTATGGCGATTGGCGCGTACACCTACGGCATTCTCACTTGCGACATCTATCCCTTCCAGTTGGGCTTCTGGCCTGCGCTGGGGGTGACCATGTGCGCGGGGGCGGTGGCGGGGTTTGTCATCGGGCTACCCACGCTGCGGCTGCGGGGCGACTACTTGGCCATCGTGACGCTGGGGCTGGGAGAGATTACGCAGGACGTGCTGCGCAACCTGGACTCGATAACCAAGGGCACGCAGGGCATCAACCCGCTGCCCTATCCAAACGTGTTCGGGCAGACCCTGAACCCCGAGAAGTATATTCCGCTCTATTACCTGTTGCTGGCAATACTCGCCTTCGTGGTGCTTATCATTCGCAACATCGAGAAGTCGCGCATTGGGCGCTCGTGGATTGCACTGCGCGAGGACGAGCTTGCGGCGTCGTGCATGGGAGTGAACCCGGTGCGGGCGAAGCTGTCCGCCTTTGCGGTATGCGCGGCCCTTTGCAGTTTGTCCGGCGCGCTTTGGGCCAGTTACCTGGGTTCCACCGGCGAGCCCGGCAATTACGATTTCCAGATATCCATCCTTGCGCTGTGCATGGTTATCGTGGGCGGCATGGGGAACATGGCGGGGGTGTTGGTGGGTGCCATACTCATGGTGGGCTTCAACTCGATCTTCCTGGTGAAGCTGTCCGCGTTCCTGGTGGCGCAAGGGGGCGACACGAATTCCAGCGTCTACATGTCCCCGAACAACTGGAAGTACATGGTGTTTGGGCTGGCGTTGATACTCACGATGCGCTTCCGCCCGGAAGGCCTGTTCCCCGCGAAGCGTATGCGGGAAGAGCTGCACCACAACCCGCCGCACGATGCGCTGCCGGAGCCGGGCGAACCCCGGATATCGGCATGAGCGAGCTTAACGTCAGTTGCGTAACGGTGTGCTTCGGCGGCTTGACCGCCGTGAACGAGGTGGATTTCTGCCTGAAGCCGGGCCAGATTTGCGCGCTGATTGGTCCGAATGGCGCGGGCAAGACCACGGTGTTCAATGCAATTACCGGCGTGTATGAACCCACGGCGGGGCAGATATGCTTTGACGGCAAGCCGATACAACGCCCGCTTACGCCGGGGGCGTGGGGCAGCTTTGTGTTGGCGGGGCTGGCGTGCGGGCTGGGGCTGACCGGGGCTTTCAATATCGAGGCGCTGTGGGAGGCGGGCATCACGGCGAACTATGTGTACCAGCAGCCCTTCCCGTGGGGGCAGATACCCAGTGCGCTGGTGGCGTGCCTGCGCGAGCAGCCGATGAACTACACGGCGGGCGTGTTCGGCTTTGGCTTTGTATTGGGCGGGGCTGCCGTGGCGGCCATGTGGATGCGCAGTCGCCGCACGCCGGAATATGTTTCCTCCACCGGCATCGCCCGCACGTTTCAGAACATCCGCCTCTTCCCCGAAATGACCGCGCTGGAGAATGTGCTGGTGGGGATGCACGGCGGGCTGCGCACGCGGCTGTGGCACGCTGCCCTGCGGCTGCCGTTGTACTGGCGAGAGCAGAAGACATCGAACGCGAAGGGGCGCGAGATATTAACCTTCGTGGGCCTGGACGGTTGCGAGAACCGCGTGGCAGATTCGCTGGCCTATGGTCACCAGCGCAGGCTCGAGATTGCGCGCGCGCTGGCGGGGGAACCGAAGGTGCTGTTGCTGGACGAGCCCGCAGCGGGCATGAACCCCAGCGAGACGGCAGACCTGATGGGATTGATTCGGAAGATACGCGACACGGGCATTGCGGTGTTGCTGATTGAGCACGACATGAAGCTGGTGATGGGGGTGTCGGACCGGGTGATTGT
>JBIKMR010000405.1:0-2769 GCA_044359155.1 Candidatus Hydrogenedentales bacterium
TGGCGCTGGCGCCCTGCCATGCGCTCTTCCAGTTCTACGTCGCGGAGGGTCGCCTCTCCTGCCAGTTGTACCAGCGCAGCGCCGACCTCTTCCTCGGGGTGCCGTTCAACATCGCGTCCTACGCGCTTCTCACCCTGATGGTGGCGCAAGTCTGCGGGCTGCGCCCCGGCGACTTTGTGCATACCTTTGGCGACGTCCACATCTACAAGAACCACTTCGAGCAGGTGGAGCTGCAACTATCGCGCACGCCCTATGCCCTGCCCACCGTGCGCCTGAACCCGGAGGTGACCGACCTCTTCGCCTTCCGGTATGAGGACATCGAGCTGCTCGACTACCAGCACCACCCGCGCATCGCCGCGCCCGTGGCGGTGTAGCCCGTGAAACTGTCCCTCATCGTGGCAGTGTCCGAGAACGGCTGCATCGGAAAAGACGGCGACCTGCCTTGGCGCTTGCCCGACGACCTGAAACGCTTCAAGGCCCTCACCATGGGCAAGCCGATCATCATGGGCCGCAAGACCTACGAATCCATTGGCCGTGCCCTGCCCGGCAGGCGGAACATCGTGGTCACCCGGCAGCAGGACTACACCGTGCCCGAATGTGAATGCGTGCCGAGTTTATCGGCGGCGTTGGATCTAATTGGCGATTCCGTCGAAGAGGCCTGCATCATCGGCGGTGCCATGCTTTACGCCGAAGCCCTATCCCTCGCCGACCTCCTCCACCTCACCAGCGTCCACGCCCAAGTGGATGGGGACGTCTACTTCCCAACAATTCCGTGGGAAGACTTCACGCGCACCGCATCCGAACACCACACCCAAGACGAGCGCCACGCATTCGCGTTTACATTCGAGACGTGGGTCAGGAAATAGAAACTGCCCCTCACTCCGCAACGAAAGTAAACGTTCCCTTGGCGGTGTGCTTCATCGTGTCGGTTACGGACAGTGTCACCGTGTAGCCGCCGGGCTGGGCGAATGCGTGTTGGGGCGTTTGCTCCTTTGATACCGTTCCGTCGCCGAAGTCCCACACTGCGTCCTTCACGGCCTTTGCCGGGTCATAGGTCAGCCCATGCCCGAGGGGGAATTCACCCCCAAGGTGGATGGGCAATTGCCCGGCGGGCATTCGTATCGCTTCCCAAAGGTTGTAGCTGCGGGCTTCGCCTACCTTCACGCGGAAGGTCTCGCCCGAACCTCGCACTCCCACTGCGCCTTCGCCCATCAGCGCCTCGGCCACGGCATCGAGCGTGATGTCATGGCTGGCCGCGCTGGCGTATCCCAGCACAATCGCGTCTGCGTCCGGCAGTTGCATGGCCAGGGCCGGGTATCCCAGCACAATGGCGACCACATTGGCCCCCTTGGACTTGAGGCCCTGCACCAGCCGCTGCGCGCCGATAGCGCGCTGCTCGCTGGTAATCACCACCATCACCGTCCCAAGCCCGTTCACCCGTTGAATCAAGCGCTTGATCTCAAAGTCTTGAATCTCGCCCAGGTGCTTCGCCGTCGTCACCCGTTGCTCGGATATCGGCTTGTAGTACTCCTCGAGCTTCTTCTTGAAGCCGTCCAACTGCACCACGCCCGTCACCCCAAAGGGACCGTCGCCCTTTTCTAGGGGCAGCAGGTTGCCCCGATTACGAATCACGGTGATGGATTGCCGCTCAATGGCGAGCACTTCATCCTTAATGTTCCCCGGCTTTTCCCCACCCTCAGGAGCGCTTGTTGCGGCGGGCTTTTCCGCTGGTGCAATCGTCGCCTTTAGTCCGGCAATCTTGGCTTCCATCACGCGGGTGAAGGCACGGTCGATCACCGCCTCATCCAGCAGCCCGCCCTTCACCGCCGCTGCCAGCTTATCCGCCACGCGCATGACCACCGTAGGGCTCGTCTGCCAATACAACAGGTCTGCCCCGCCGCGCAGCGCCAGCAGCGCTGCTTCCACTGGATCATGGCTGGCGGCCAGGTCGGGCGAATCCATTGGCCCCGCAAGGATCAGCCCCTCATAGCCCAGCCCCTTGCGCAACAGCCCGTCCATCACCTCGGCAGAAAGGCACGCGGGCCTGCCTGTGCTGTCCAGTGTGGGCACCAGCGTCGTGTCCACGTGCAGCATCGTAGCTCCGTCGCGAATCACCGCGAGGTATGGCGCAAGGTCTCGTGTTTCCAGTTGGTTGCTCGGCGTGCTCAATATCGCCGGTTCCTGCTCGCGCTGGTCAAAGCCACCGCCGGGGAAACCGGCAGGCACGGCGTCGAACCCCGCCGCACGAAACGCCGCAAACAACGCCTTGCCCGCATCGGCGGCGAATGCCGCGTCGCTGCCAAAAGTATGGATTACCGGAGCTGCGTCCGGTGCGCGCGGCGCGAGGGACAGCGACGGCCCCAGGTGCAAGTTGAAGCCCATGCCCTTCATGTTCTCCGCCAGCACCCGCGCCAGCCGCCCGGCCATCGCGGGGTCATGCGTGGCTCCCACCGCCAACATGGAGGGCACCTGCGGAAAAGTGCTGGGCGCAGAACCATGTGAACGCATCAGCCGATATAAGTTACCACCCACCCAAAGCGGAATCTTGGTGATCTGCTCCAGCCCCCGTATCTTCGCCACATACGCCAGCGCCACCCGCTCGTTGTCCACCCGGTCCACCATCACCCCGGCGGGCGGATATCGCTTCAGGAAGGCGAAGTCAGCGGTTGAGGGTTGTTGTTCGCCCTCAAGGGTGACGAACATGAGTTGGGCAATCTTGCCCTCGAGCGGTGCGGTGCGCCAATCGGGCTTTTCCTGGGGCGCGGGCGG
>JBIKMR010000157.1:0-10189 GCA_044359155.1 Candidatus Hydrogenedentales bacterium
CGCGGGCGAGATCGCGGTCGAAGGTGGCATAGGTCCATGCGGGCCACCATCGCATCAGCGCCAGCGCGCCCACCGCCGTGGCTGCCGCCAGCGCCAGGTCCCCATTGCCAATCGCCAGCACGGAACCAAACAGGTAGGCGTAGGCGTCCCGCGTATATTGCTCGCTCATGGCAAGGAAGAGCACCCCCAACGCCATGGTAACGGCGAAGAGCATTCCAATGGCGGTGTCCGGTTCCAGGGTGGTGCGGTGTTGAATCCACACAATCAACACAGCCGCCGCCACGGTGAAGGGTAACGCCAAGGCCAAGGGGGCTACGCCAAGGAAAACCCCCAACGCCACGCCGCCGAAGGCCGCGTGCGCAAGCCCGCTGCCCAGAAACGCCATGCGGCGTTGCACTATCAGGGGGGCAAAGAGGCTCCCGGCGAATGCCGCCAGCAGCCCGCCCAACAGGGCGCGCTGCATGAACGGCAGGCTGAGTGCTTCGAGGATCATCATCAGTGCGTTTCCGCAATGTGGCCGCGATGGCCGAAAACGCCCAGCAAGGCGCGCTCGTCAATTACTTCTTCCGCCGTGCCATAGGCCAGCACGCGACGATTCAGCAGCAACCCATGCGTGGCATGGGCGCGCGCGCCTTCCCAGTCGTGGGTGATCATCACGATGGTGCAGAGGTGCTCGCGGCGGTAATGCATCAGCAGGTGATATAACGCCGCCTCGGCACTCAGGTCCATGCCCGCCGCAGGTTCGTCCAGCAGCAACAGCTTTGGCTTGCGAGCCAGGCTGCGCGCCACAAACACGCGCTGCAATTCCCCGCCGGACAACTTGCCCACGGGACGCTGTGCCAGATGCTCTACCCCGCACAGGCGCAGGGCGTCGGTCGCCCGCGACTTCGTGTCTGCATCCAGCCGCCACGGCCATGCAGGGCGCAGGCCCGTCGCCACCAACTCGATAGCCCGTGCGGGAAAACTGCGTTGCAGCGTCTTCACCTGCGGCACATAGCCCAGCGTTCCTGCGGCCAGCCGCTCGGGGTTTTCTCCAAACACCTTCACCACGCCGCTGTCTGGGCGAAGCAGCCCCATGATGGTACTCAACAGCGTGGTCTTGCCGCAGCCGTTCGGGCCGATCAGCGCGACGAAGGAACCCTCTTCAATCTGTGCCGTCGCGCCATCCAGCGCGGGCACGTCTCCAAAGGATACGCGCACATTGTCCAGCGTAATGGCGGCACTCATTCGAAGGCGCTTCGCACGGCGCGCGCATTGAAGAGCACCAGCTCTCGGTAGGTCTCCCGACCCGGTACGCCGCCGTTGGGATCAATCTCGACCACCTTCAGGTGCGCCTCTTCCGCGACGGCATACGCCGACTGCGGCGGCAACTGCGGCTCGATGAACACCGCCTTCACCCCCTCGGCCTTCAGGTGTTCTGCCAGCTCGTGCAGCGTGCGCGGCCCGGCGGTCTGGCCAGGCGAAGGTTCCACAGCACCGGCCACGCCAATGTCATGCCGGTGCAGCAGGTAGTCAATGGCATGGTGGAATACCGCTACCTGCCCACCGCGCGCGGGAGCAAGTATCTCGGTCGCCTCGGCGTGCAGGGCTTCGAGTTCCTGCTTGAAGCGCACAGCATTCTCGCGGTATTCCGTCGCGCGCCCAGGACGCAATTCGGCCAGCCGCTCCGCCAAGGGTTCTACCATCGCCGCCACGGTCAAGGGGTCCGCCCAGAAATGTGGGTCTACTGCGCCAGCGTGATGCACGTGTGTGCTGCCATCCGCTTCGGTATGCACCTCGGCGTCGCCCGTATGCAGCAGCAATGCCTCCGGCACCATGGGTAACAGTGGTATGGCGAGCGGAGATCGCAACCGTGCCACCCAGCCGTCCAGCGATTCGTCCACATGGAAAAGCGCCACCGCCTCCGCCGCGCGCTGCGCGTCCGAGGGCTTGGGTTCGTAGGTATGCGGCGATGCTCCCGCCGGGGTGATCACATGAATAGGCACATCGCCCACGATGGGGGAGAGGATGCCGCGCAAGGGAGCAATGGATACGGCATAGCGCTCCGGCTGTTCCGCCGGGGGCGCGCCCTTGCCACAGGCCCCGAGCACGGCCGTGGCACTAAGCAACAGCGCCATCGCCCAGTGGCGGGGGGCAGGGGTTTTCAGGTAGGTTAATTGCATATCAATAGATGATACTCAACTCTCAATAACGATCGCAAAAGGAATCCGTATGCAGCGCGACACGTCGCAAAGACGCGCCATCCTGGACGTGGTGCAGGAAGCAAAGCGCCCCCTCTCCCCGCAGGAAATTCTCGATCGTGCGAAAGCTGCCCTGCCCAAACTGGGCATAGCTACGGTATACCGCACCATGAAGGCGATGGAGGAAATGGGGGACGTGGTGCCGGTGGACTTGCCAGGCGATGGCCGCCGCTACGAGCGCGCTGGCATGAAGCACCACCACCATTTCTCCTGCAGGAATTGCAGCCGGGTCTTCGATTTGGAAGGATGTCCCGGCAACATAGACCGTCTGATCCCAACGGGCTTCAAGCTGGAGTCGCACGAGATTCTGCTCTACGGCCTGTGCGACAGGTGCGCAAGCGCCTAAAGACTGCGGTCCAGGTAGTATTCGCGGAGCGAGTCGGCCTGACGCTGGAGGCTGGTGTACACGATGTGGGTGGCGCGGGCGCTGCCGGGGTTGCGTTCGAGCGCAGTGAGCGCGGCGCTCAGGTCAGAGTCCACGGCACTTACGGCGCGCAGGCGTTGCAATCCTTCCGGGCTGGCAGAGCCCGTGGGGCCGGTGCGCACGGCGGCGGACAAGGCCTGCACTTCGTCAGCCGTGCGGTTAAGCGCATCGGGGGACACGGCAGCCGGAGCAGCGGCAACAGGCACTGCCTCCGTAGCCGGGGCTACTCCGGGCGATGCCGGGCTACGCAGGGCTAGGCCAAACACAATCACGGCAGCGGCCGTGAGTACGGCGGTGAATACGGTGCCTTGCACCAAGCTGCGCCATGCGGAGATGTACTGTCGGCTGCGCTGTTGTTCGGGTTCCCGCATCCGGCGGGCTTCCAAGAGGATGGCGCGTGTCAGCGCTTCGGAGGGCTCCAACTCAGGAGCCTTGGCCACCACTTCCAGCGACGACCGCATGGCGCGTAGTTCAAGCGCAGCCTGTTGGTCTTTGGCAATTACCCCGGCCACCTGCACAGAGGTGGGCTTGCCATCCACCAGCGACTCGGCATAGTCGAGCATCTGGTCATGGCGTGGTCGAAGGCTGCCCCGCAAGGGAAGGTTCATGCGCGTTCCATATTCAGCGCCACAAGCCCCAAGCTCGTGGTTCGGAAATCAAAGGAAGAGATTACATCTAGTGTGCCGCGAGGGCGCGGCGGCTAGAGGTACTCTTGAAAACGCGCCAACAGCGGGCGCAATGCGCGCTCAGCACGCACCACCCGGCTCTTGGCCGTGCCCACGGGGACATCGAGAATCTCGGCGATTTCCTCGTAGGGCATGTCTTGGAAGCGGCGCAGCACGAAGGCTTCGCGCTGGTGCTCGGGCAGCTGCTTAAGGGCGGTGTTCACCGCCTCGGAAACTTCGCCGCGCTGGAAGGCGGCAAAGACGCAGGAGCGCTCATCGGGCATCTGCTCGGTCAGGTCAAACTCTTCATCGCCTTCGCCACCGAACCAACCCGAAAGGCTAAAGAACTTGGGACGGCGCTTCTGGCGCGCCCATTCCTTGGAGACAATGTTAGACGCGATGGCATAGAGGTAGGTGGTGAACTTGGCGGTGGGCTCATAACGCTGGGCGTTTTTCACCAGCGCCATGAACACTTCCTGGGTCAGCTCTTCCGCAATGTGGCGGTTGTGAACCATGCGGAAGATAAAGTTGAGCACGCCCTTCTGGTGGCGACGCACCAACTCCGCATAGGAGTCTTCAGAACCATGGCCGTGCTCAAGCATTAGGGTTTCGTCGCTGCGCTGGGAAAGCGGCAACGGGCCATGCTCGACAACACGCAGAAACGGGGCCGCTTCTGCACGCAACGCTACTACGTTTGATTTACCGTCCGACATAGTCCCCGGCTTCCTTCATGGTTCCCGCACTTAACGCTATCTATACCGCGTTGTCCTGCGTAGTTCCAGAAAAATTTACGGCTTCAGCCTAACAGCTTTCAGTCCAAGAAACAACCCACAGTATGGGGCAGATTGAGACACCACAGTATCCGGTATACACCCCGAAACCGCTTGTGTCCACAGCGCGCACTGGTTCCTGTAGAAGTGGTGTAAGCTATAATTTACTTAGACCTCGACCTGAATTCCCAGTTCCACCACCTGATTCACGGGGATGTTAAAGAAGCCCGAGGCTTCGTGGGCATTGCGCGACATGAACATGAATAAGGATTGCTGCCAGCGCATCAGGCCCGGCCTATTGGTCAACTTGATGTTCTCGCGCGCCAGCACAAACATGGCGGTATGGCGTTCCACCTTCAACCCCTTTTCCTCGCATAGTGTCATGATATCGGGGATGTCCGGCGACTCCATGAAGCCATAGCGCGCGAAGACCCGGTGCACGCCTTTGCCGATGTCCTGAATCTCCAAGCGCTCTTCACGCCTTACGTGGGGCTGTTCTTCAATTCGCATGGTCAGAACGATAACCTGATCGTGCAAGACCTTGTTATAACGCAAGTTATGCAGCAATGCGCGCGGTGTTCCGGTCTCCGCGCTGTAAAGGTAAACCGCCGTGCCGGAAACGCGGGTGGCCTGGTGCGAGCCCTCGGTCACATTCTTGGCGAAGATATCCAGCGGCAGGGTTGTCATGGTGCCCAGACGCTCTCGCACGCGCTTGCGACCCTTGCGCCACGTCATCATCACCAAATACATACCGATCGCAACAACTAAGGGGAACCATCCTCCTTCTGGAATCTTCATGTAGGCTGCCGTGGTAAAGCCGCCGTTGAAGAGGAAGAATAAGCCGCACAAAGGAACAGCGGCCCAAAGCTTCCATCTCCAGCGCTTTTGCATCACAACAAAAAGCATGATGGTAGTAAACAGCATGGTCGTCGTAATAGCCACGCCATAGGCCCCAGCAAGCGCACTTGATGACTGGAACCCGATGACGAGGCCCATGGTGCAAAGCATGAGCAGGCCGCTCACTACGGGCACGTATATCTGGCCCATGGCATAAGCCGACGTGTGTATTATCCGAACACGAGGCAAGTAACCGAGCAGCACGGCTTGTCGAACCATTGAGAATACGCTGGAAATAACTGCCTGCGAAGCAATGGTGGCCGCAAAAGTAGCCAGAATGACCAGCGGTATGAGGCCCCACGAGGGTGCAAGGGCGAAGAATGGATTCTCAATCGCGGCAGGGTCGCGCAGCAGAAGGGCTCCTTGGCCGAAATAGTTGAGAACGAGGGCGGGCAGTACAACACCATACCAAGCCCAGCGAATTGGCTTCGCGCCGAAATGGCCCATGTCGGAGTAAAGTGACTCCCCGCCCGTTACCACCAAGAACACCGAACCCAAGGTCAGTAGTCCATGAGCACCGTTTTCCAAGAGGAAACGAACCCCGTATAGGGGGTTGAGCGCCAGGAGCACTTCAGGCGTGTGAATAAGCGACGCTGCCCCCAAAACGGCCAGCGTAATGAACCAAGTGAGGATCAAGGGGCCAAAAATGATCCCCAACTTCCCGGACCCGTGGCGCTGAAAGCGAAAGAGAAAGAAAAGCAGGACCAGCGTACATGGGATAACGAAAGCCTGTACTTGATCACCGCCGATCATTTTCAGGCCTTCTATCGCCCCAAGCACGGTAATCGCCGGCGTAATCATTCCATCGCCAATTAACAACGATGCCCCGAACAGGCCGAGCATAATGAGGAAAGCCTTGCGCCTCAGGCTCCCTTGGGCTAGGGAGGTCGTCGTCAACACCATCAGGGCAAGAATCCCCCCCTCACCCCGATTGTCTGCGCGCAGCATCAGCGTCACATACATGCCGGTGATGATAAGCAGCAGCGCCCAGAGCATCAGCGAAAGAACGCCCAGCACGCTGTCGTGGTTCATGGTGATCGCGTGCGCCCCCCCGAAGCATTCGCGCAGGGCATATAGCGGGCTGGTGCCGATGTCGCCGTACACAACGCCAAGGGCGGCAAGGGCAAGGGCGGGCGTTTTGAGGGTGTGTGTGGAATCCGCGTGGGATGACATGGGTGGTTACCTCTAAAAAGGCACGGGGCGCGGCTGTCCCGGTTGGATGCGCGCCCGGCGGCTTGTGAAGATCACAGTGGAGTTGAAACGATACCGCTTCCCCGCGCGGTGTCCAGTTGCCTGAACTTGTCGGCCCCAAGCCGCTCGCGCATAATTCGCAGACTATACCATGGCCCCGGCTTCTACGCCAACCGTGCGACGACTCAAACTTCCGGCAGCTCGCTCACTTGCACGTCGCGCCCCAGCACAACGACTTTGCCGGGGCCCTGCTGCTTCGAGTGGCGGGCAACCTTGAGTGCGGTGTTTGCCAATTGTATCACTGTCTGGCCGTTCATGGGCACGGCTACAATGGCACAGGTGATGGTGAGGGGGTATCCCGCCACGGCGTCTGCTATCTGCGCCAAGCGTTCCTGCATACGGGTGGCCAGTTGTTCCGCCCCCCCCACCAGGGTCTCGGGCAAATAAATCACCAGCTTCTCGCCCCGGTAGCGCCCGGCCAGATCCACGTTGCGTATGCTGGATAGCACCACGCCCGAGAGGCAGGTCAGCAGCAGGTCGCCCAAGGGGGTGCCGGATTCCTCGTTCACCTTGGCGAAGCCGTCGATGTCGATTAATATCAGGGTTCCTTCGCGCTTATAGCGGCGGGCACGGCTTAGCTCGGACTCGAGTTCGCTCTCAAATGTATGCCGGTTGAGCAGCCGGGTCAAGGGGTCCACGCGCACCAATTGCTGATAGGCCTGCCTGCGGGCGAGCACCGCCTGCGTGCGCGCCACCAGTACCACGGGGTCAAAGGGGCGCTCGATAACGTCATCCACTCCCGAGCGCAAGGCGCGAACCTGCACCTCGGGCTGGTCAGCGGGCACGATGAATAGGAAGGGCACGTCGCGCGTTTCGGGATTCACGAGGCACTTTTCCCGCAGGCCGCTGCCGTCCACGTCGGCCAGCAGCAGCTCGCTGACAATCAGGTCCACGTTGTGGTTCTTCAATGCGCGCAGCGCGTCCCACCCCGTGGTGGCCACGTTCACGGAAAAGCCTGCTCGTGTCAGGTAATCGCGCGCGTGCGTGAGGATTGTTGGGTCATCCTCCACCAGCAACAGCTCCGCCCTTGGGCGTGCATCGGCATCCGACATGGTTTTCCTCCCCTATGAACACGGCTTCCCTTGCCGTGTCCCTCCCTTATGCGGCCCTACTTGCGGGGCGTCACTGCCGATAGTACTCCGATTCCCATTACACCTGCGATTAAACTGGCGCTCAAGACGCCAAGCTTGGATTCCGCATTGTGGCGGCGCGCGGTTTCCACTGCGTCGGCATCTTCTAGAACGTGCTCCACCGCTGGCGCGGCATGAACCGCGTTGGCGTGCTGTGCGCCGGGCGAGAAGGCGAGCTCCGTAATGAAGAGCGACATGGTGAACCCAATGGACCCCAGGACGGAGACCCCGTAAATCTGCTTCCAGGTAACTCCTTGGGGAAGTTCCGCCAAGCCGGCCTTAACCATCAGCCAGGAAAATCCAGTGATGCCAACCTGCTTGCCGATTAACAGGCCCAGCATCACGCCTAGCGTTACATTGCTTGTGAACATGCTGCCCACCTCGCTGAGGTCGAGTTGTATCCCGGCGTTGGCGAACGCGAAAAGCGGCATGATCAATAGCGCACACATGGGGTGGAGCAACCTCTCGATACGCTGGAGCGGTGCCTCGACATGGAGGCACTCCTGCTCGATGGCGGTCACCAAGCGTTGCTGCTCGGCATTCACTTGCAAGGGATTGGCGGCATCATCAGCCAGCACAAACCGGCTCACCAAAGTTCGTATGCGGTCCGCGAAAAGATGGGTCTCGTAGCGTGCATCCACGGGGATGGTGAAGGCAAAGAGCACCCCGGCTACCGTGGCGTGCACGCCCGATAGCAGGAACTCCACCCAGACGATGGCGAAGAGGATGGCATAAACCAAACTGCTGCGGACGCCAAAGTACCCGAGAGCGGCAGAGAAGGTGATGAGAGCCAAGCCGGTGAGCAACTGACTGGCTGCAATGGTGTTGGTGTAAAAGACGGCGATGACCACCACCGCACCGAGGTCGTCCACGATGGCCAATGCCATAAGGAATACGCTCAGTGAAAATGGCACCCTGCCAGAGAGGAGGCCGATTACGCCTACGGCAAAGGCGATGTCGGTGGCCATGGGAATTCCCCAGCCTCCGGCGCTTTCCGTGCCGTAGTTGAAGAAGGTGTAGATCAGGGCAGGGCAGACCATGCCGCCGACTGCCGCGCCTATGGGCAGGGCCGCTTTGCGGAAAGTGGCCAGTTCGCCTACCATCAACTCCCGCTTTATCTCCAAACCGACCAAAAAGAAGAAGATGGCCATCAGGCCGTCGTTAATCCAGAGGTGCAGGGTCTGGGTTACCGACCAGGTGTGTATGGCCACGCCCAGATCAAGATGCCACATCTTGTGGTAAAATTCGGCTACGGTACCAAGCGCGCCCAGTTCCAGGCTCAAATTGGCGCAGACCATGGCGACGACGGCGGACGCAAGCAACAGCACCGCCGCGAACAAATCATTGTGAAATAGCGGTTCGAACCAGCCGTGGGCATCGAGTGGGGGCACGGCCGTGCCCGTTTTTTTCTTTTTTTGTGACACGGGGTTTTCCTCGTCAGTTGAAGCGGCGGGCTTGACACCATAGCATCAAGTACGTGAATCTACCCGAAGCGCCATGTGTCGGACAACCGGACCACGTGCGCGCGCCTACCTTGAGGATACCTCTCTGATGTTTCGTTTCTTCCGACTGATAGTGCCCATAGCCCTTATGCTAGCTGCGCTGCCGCTTCATGCGGCCGAGGGCGGAGTAACCTGGCTCACGGATTTTGAGGCGGCCAAAGCTGCGGCAGTGAAGGAAAAGAAGCTCATCTTCATGGACATCTACGCCGACTGGTGTCCCCCATGCAAGATGTTGGACAAGGACACTTTCCCCGCCCCCGAAGTGCAGAAACTGCTGGGCGAGTTTATCCCCGTGAAGATTGATGCCGACAAGCAGGGGGAGATTGTCGAGAAATACAGCGATGGCAGCTTGCCCACCCTTGCGGTTATTGACGAGAAGGGGCGGCTTCTGGACAGCACCGCTGGATTCCTCGATGCGCCTTCTTTTGTTGAGTGGTTGCAAACCGCGCGAAAGTCGGGCGAGCAGTTGGCCAAGCTGGAAGCTACCGTGGCCGACAACCCCACTGACGCGGCTTCTGGTCTGGCGCTTGCCAACCAGTACATCCGCATTCGTGAGGGTGGCAAGGCGCTGGGCATTCTCCAGGCAATACCGTCGGAATCCGTGGCCAAGCTGCCCGAGGCCGACCAAGCCCAGTTCCTCTACACGCGCGGCATGGCTGAGTTTGAGGCGGAAACCTTTTTCGATGGGGTGGCCACGCTGAAAGACTTCGCTGCCAAGTTCCCGAATGACCCGCGCGCTGCTGACATTGGGCAGTACATCTTGCAGGGCAACTACCTTGGCGCGCGCAAAGCGTTTAAGGATGGGGACCTAAAGCGCGCCCGTGAGGCCTTTGCTGAATTGGCCACCAATACCAACATCCCCGGTGCAGCCGAAACCGCCCAGATGGAACTGACCCGCATCGACATGTTTGGCAAGCCCGCGCCCGCGCTGCAGGTAACCGATTGGCTGGTGGGGGACGCTGTGGACTTGGCCAAGCTGAAGGGCAAGGTGGTGCTTATCGACTTCTTCCAGATTGCCGACCCCGGCACGGAAACGTCGCGGCCTGCCGTGGCGGAGTTGCACGCGAAGCACGCCGCTGCCGGGCTGGAAGTGGTAAGCATTGCGGTGGCCTTCGACATGCTGGAAGAGCAGACCCCGGAAAAGATTGGCGCATTCGTGGGCCAGCACGAATACGGTTACCCGGTGGGCATCGACAACGAACTTACCAAGACCTTCCTGGCATACAGCGGCATGGGGTCCCCTTGGTCAGCCATTGTGGACAAGGACGGCAATATCGCCTACCTCGACTTCTATGACCTCGACCGCGTGC
>JBIKMR010000406.1:0-2761 GCA_044359155.1 Candidatus Hydrogenedentales bacterium
GCAGTCCGCCGAACAGGAACAGGCCTGGTTCAACCTCAAGGCATGGGTCGGCCCGGCCCTGCTGTCGGGCGTGCTGCTGCTGCTCCTTGTCAGGGTCGTTCGCCTCGACCCCGCCAGCCTCCCCGGCACACGCTCGGTCGAGCCTAAGGAAGTCAGCCTAGCGCTCTTCGGTCCCTACATCCTCGCGGTCGAGCTGATCTCCCTGCTCCTGTTGGCGGGCCTCATCGGCGCGTACCACATCGGTCGGCGCGAGCCGCAACCTGCAAGGGGGCCCAAGCGATGATGGCCTCTATCCCCATGGAACACGGGCTCATGCTGGCCATGGTGCTCTTCTGCCTCGGCCTCACCGGTCTACTGGTGCGCAAGAATATCCTTTTCATGCTCATGTCCATCGAGATCATGCTCAGTGCGTCCGGCCTTGCCTTCATCGTGGCAGGCTCCCGCTGGGAACAGCCCGATGGCCAGATCATGTTCCTCACCATCCTGACCATGGCCGCCGCCGAGGTTGCCGTGGCACTCGCACTGGTGCTCCGATTCCACCGCCAGTTCCAGGGGCTCGACATCGACACCGCCGACACCATGCGCGAAACGAGGTAGGGAATCATGCTGTCCTTACTCTTCACCATACCGCTGTTCCCGCTGCTCGGGTTCCTTGCGCTTACCATTCTGGGGGGCCGCCTCACCCAGCGTGAATCCTCGCGCATCGGCGTGGGCAGCATGGGCCTCAGCGCCCTGGCCACCCTGCTGGTCGCGTATTCCTTCATCACCAATCCGCCCGAGAGCCACGCCTTCACCCAAAAGCTCTGGACGTGGATCAGCGTTGGGGACCTGTCGGTCGATTTCGCCTTCCGCCTCGACGCCCTCTCCCTCACCATGATGCTCGTCGTCACCCTAGTCGGCTTTCTCATTCACTGGTATTCGACCGGCTACATGGCGGGAGACGCCCAGTACACCCGCTTCTTCGCCTGCATGAACCTCTTCTGCGCCGCCATGCTCACCCTCGTCATGGCGGATAACCTGCTCCTGCTCTTCCTCGGGTGGGAAGGGGTGGGCCTCTGCAGCTACCTGCTCATTGGCTTCTGGTATCAAGACCCCGCCAACACCCGCGCCGCAAACAAGGCCTTCCTCGTCACCCGCGTGGGCGACCTCTTCATGATGATTGGCCTGCTCCTCATCTTCACCCAGCTCGGCACGCTCCACATACAGACCGTGCTCGAACGCGCACCCGAGGTGTGGGCCGAGGGCGCACCCGTCGCCATCCTTGCGGCCTTCCTGCTGCTGATGGGAGCCATCGGCAAGTCCGGCCAATTGCCGCTGCAAGTCTGGCTGCCCGATGCCATGGCTGGCCCCACCCCCGTCAGCGCGCTTATCCATGCCGCCACCATGGTCACCGCAGGCGTCTACCTCATCGCCCGCACCAATGTGCTCTTCACCCTGGCCCCGCCCGTGCAGGCCCTTGTCGCTATCATCGGCGCGTTGACGCTGCTCATTGCAGGCGTGTGCGCCCTGTTCCAGTCCGACATCAAGCGCGTGCTCGCTTATTCCACCATCAGCCAGGTGGGCTACATGTTCCTCGCCCTCGGCGTGGGGGCATGGTCCGCAGGCCTGTTCCACTTCGCCACCCACGCCATCTTCAAGGCGCTCCTCTTCATGGCGGCGGGCACCATCATCGTCGCGCTACACCACGAGCAAAACATCTTCCACATGGGCGGCCTGCGCAAGCGCCTGCCCGTGGTCTACCGCACCTTCCTCATCGGTGCCCTTTCCCTCACCGCAGTACCGCTTATCTCGGCAGGCTTTTACAGCAAGGACATGATCCTCTGGGAAGTCTGGATTTCCGACAAGGGTGGCTTCTGGCTCTGGCTCGCGGGCTTTGTGGGTGCCTTCCTCACCTCGGTCTACACCTTCCGCATGGTCATCATCGTCTTCTTCGGCGACGAGCGCGGACACATGGAACACAAGCCCGGCCCCGCACTCACGCGCCCGCTCGTCATTCTTGCCATCGGGGCCACCGTGGCAGGCTTCCTTGAAATTCCGCGTACCCTCGGCGGGGTCTACACCTTCTCGCACTTCATGCACCACACCCTGCCCGCGCTGCACGGCACGCACCCGCCGGTTGCAGTCGAATGGTTTATGCAGATCATCGCCGCCATCGCCGTGTTTGCAGGCATCCTCTTCGCATGGTTGGTCTGGGCAGGCAAGCCTGTGGTCCAGCCCGCTCCCAGCGCCCTACGTAGCTTCGCCGCCGGTGGCCTTGGCTTCGATGCGCTCTATCGCGTATTCATCGTAATCCCCTACACCGGCATCGCCGCAATCAACAAGGGCGACATCTTCACCCTGCCCATGTCCCTGTTCACCTTCTCTATCGAATCCTCCGCCCGCGCCCTGCGCTCCACCCAGTCGGGCCGCGTCCGCTGGTATGTTGCAGCCATGGCAGTGGGCGCCGTGCTCGCCGTATATCTGGTGGCCTACAAATGATACTTCCGCTTCTACTCCTCATCCCCCTGCTCGCTGGCGTAGCCGCCTGCGTCCTCGCGCCCGTGTCGCGCGGAGGCGCATGGTGGACCATGTTCGCCGCGCTTGCTATCGACACCCTCCTGCTGCTCTCCCTCTGGGACAACACCCCCGCCGATGGCAGCGTCTGGCTGGCCTCGTGGTCCACGCCGTGGATTTCCGTCCTCGGTGCAAACATCGCCCTGGCCGTGGACGGCATGGCCCTGCTCCTTTGCCTGCTCACCTGCGGCATTGGCATGGTCACCCT
>JBIKMR010000407.1:0-2738 GCA_044359155.1 Candidatus Hydrogenedentales bacterium
GTTCGGTCCGCGCGGGTCACGGCGGATGAAGTCGTAAATGTTGTGGCCGCCGGGGTTCTTGCAGGTGGTGAAGGAAGTCCACGCCGTGGGGGACTGCGGGGGGTTGGTGCTGCCCAGTTCCTTGAAGGTGCCCTGCTGCTCAAGCTTCGCCAGGTTCGGCAGCTCGCCCTTGGCAATCATCTCGCGGATGATGCTCGGCTCGACGCCGTCGAACCCGAGGATGATGACCCGCTTCTGCGCCTGCCCAAAGGCCCGGCCCACGGGAAGAAAGCTGCCCGCCGCCATGGCGGCGGTGCTGGCAAGGAAAGTGCGGCGTGGAATAGCTCTGCTCATGCGGTCGCTCCAGTTTTACTACAAGCCCAACAGGTAGCATAACGTGTTCTAAGGCAAAGAGGTAGACGAAGCGGCTCGCGCGGGGCGGGGGTTGCTTGGTACTATGCGCATATTCGCGCTCTCTTTTCAGGAAACATCCCCATGCTTGACGAATCGAAACAGACCCCGTTGTACAAGCTCCGCCATTCGCTTGCGCATATCATGGCGCAAGCGGTGCTAGAGTTGCGTCCGAATGCGAAAATGGCTTTCGGCCCGCCGGTCGAGTTTGGTTTTTATTATGATTTCGACTTTGGCGACACGCCGATTGGCGACCGCGATTTGCAGGAAGTCGAGAACAAGATGCGTCGGATCATCAAGGAGGCGCAGCCTTTCGAGCAGTGCTACAAAACCCTAGACGAGGCCATTGCCCTGTTGAGCGCGACGGACCAGAACTACAAGATTGACTATGCGAAGGAGCTGGTGGAGACGGGCAAGGCGGGGCCGGAGGGCCTGGGCTTTTACACGAACGGACCGTTCATCGACATGTGCGAGGGGCCGCACCTTTCCACCACGGCGGAGGTGCCCAAAGGCTGCTTCAAGCTGGACCGGATCAGCGGCAGCTATTGGCGCGGCAGCGAGAAGAACCCGATGCTGTCGCGCATTTATGCGCTGGCGTTTGAGAACAAGGAGGAGCTGGAGGCGTTTATCGAGCGGCGCAAGGTGGCGATGGAGCGGGACCACCGCAAGCTGGGCGACGAGCTGGACCTGTTCTTCATGGACCAGGAGGTGGGCGTGGGCCTGCCGATGTGGATGCCGAATGGCGCGGTGGTGCGCGACGAGCTGGAGGGCTGGGCGAGAGAGACGGAATTCCGCGCGGGGTATCGCCGGGTATCCACCCCCGCCATCACGCGCAAGGAGCTGTACATCAAGTCGGGGCATTTGCCGTATTACGCGGACTCGATGTATCCCTCGATGCAGGTGGACGAGAACGACGAGTATTACCTGCGGCCCATGAACTGCCCGCACCACCATAAGATTTACGACGCGCGCCCGCACTCTTACCGCGACCTGCCGCTGCGCCTGGCGGAGTATGGCAACACCTACCGCTATGAGAAGCACGGCTCGCTGGCAGGGCTGTTGCGCGTGCGCGCCATGTGCATGAACGACGCGCACATCTATTGCACGCCCGAGCAGGTGCAGGAAGAGTTCCGCGCGGTGATTGAGATGTACCGCTATTACTATGGCCACCTGCGCATGGGCAATTTCCGCGTGCGGCTTTCGCTGCACGACCCCGGCTCGGACAAGTTTGTGGACAACGAGCCCGAGTGGGAGCGCACCGAGAACATCGTGCGGAACGTGCTAAAGAATATCGGCGTGGATTTCGAGGAAGCCCCCGGCGAGGCGGCGTTCTATGGGCCGAAGATCGACATCCAGGTGAAGAACCTGCTGGGCCGCGAAGAGACGGTGTCCACCTGCCAGTTGGACTTTGTGATGGCAGACCGCTTCGACCTGACCTATGTGGATGACCACGGCGAACGCAAGCGCCCGTTTATCATCCACCGCGCGCCGCTGTCCACGCACGAGCGAATGATCTCGTTCCTCATCGAACTCTATGGCGGCGCGTTCCCCACGTGGCTGGCGCCGGTGCAGGTGAAGCTGATCCCCGTGAACGACGACGTGCTGGACTATGCGCGCGAGATAGAAGCCACCCTGCGTGGCACGCTGTTCCGCGCGGAGATTGACACTTCGGACGAATCGTTCAACAAGAAGATTCGCAATGCGGTCACCACCAAGACCCCGAACATCTGGGTGTTGGGCAACCGCGAGAAGGAAGAGCGCAAGATTACCTGGCGCAGGTATTGCAGCAAGCTGCAACAGAACGTTGGGCTGGAGCAGGCGCTTGGGGCGATGGAGCGGATGCGCGCCGAGCGGATGATGGACAACTTCGAGGACGTGGCGCTGCCCGTGGCGGAGTGACGCTCCTTCAGGGCTGGGAGTTGGGGTACGTATTTCCCGAAGACCTTTGTTGTGGCATGGTCGGAAATCATGCCACAACGCTGTCTAAGTCTAAGCGCCCGGGCAGAATCCATCTTCGCTTCCATCCAGCGGGCAGAAGTCCAGTCTGTCGAAGTTGTAGAGCTGGATGATCCGAAGCAGTTCGCTCAGGCTGAAGTTAAAGTCCTGCGGGGCGTAGTCGCCGGTATGTGCCACGCAGCTTCCGCCGCCGGGGGTGGGGGCATACCCATCTTCGGTCGCGCCGGGATTGGCGGCGCAGGCGTAGCCGCCCGCGTTGTATAGCTGCACGGCGCGCAGCACTTCCGCGAGCGTTACGGCACCATCGCCGTCGCTGTCCACGGCGTGTATCGCCGATGCCGCCCCCGCCTCGCTGCGCAACTCGCCCACTGTCAGGCTGCCGTCGTTGTTCT
>JBIKMR010000158.1:0-10020 GCA_044359155.1 Candidatus Hydrogenedentales bacterium
TGCCCTTGAGGTGTACGCCGATCAGCTTGGGCCACTTGAGTTCCCATGCCATGCCAGCCATTACGTCCACCGCGTCTGCACCGCCCACGCCAATGGCGAGCATACCCAGGCCGCCCGCGTTCACGGTATGGCTGTCGGTGCCAATCATCATGCCGCCGGGGAAGGCGTAATTCTCAAGCACCACCTGGTGGATGATGCCCGCGCCCGGCTTCCAAAAACCGATGCCGTACTTGTTAGAGACCGAGGCGAGGAAGTCGAAGACTTCCTGGTTGTTGGTCAGCGCCTCGGCAAGGTCGGCCTTGGCCCCGGTGCGCGCCTGGATAAGGTGGTCGCAATGCACCGTGCTGGGCACCGCCGTCTTGGCTTTGCCCGCGCTCATAAACTGGAGCAGGGCCATCTGGGCGGTGGCGTCTTGCATGGCCACGCGGTCGGGCGCGAAGTCCACATAGTCCAAGCCGTTCTGGTAGGCAGCGGCGGGAAGCTGGTCGTACAAATGGCTGTATAAAATCTTCTCGGCCAGCGTGAGGGGGCGTCCCGCAAGGGCGCGGGCAGCGGCCACTTTGCCGGGAAGCTGCGCATAGTTGCGTTGGATCATGTCGAAATCGTATGCCATGAGTCTGGTCTCCGTCATCGTCAGGCCGGGGGATTGTGCCGGGGGAAAGGCTCCGGCGAGCGGCGGAAGTGTAGCAAATACACGCGATTGCGCTCAAATGGACAGTTTCGTAGCCTTACCAAAAGGAGGCTACGGCTTGAATCAGGAATCCTTTGGCGTGAGAAACTGCGTCATCCGTCCCGAACCCCGCCCGAACCTTCCATCTTCAGCAAGTTCTACCACCGCCACCGCACACGTGGGCACGGGGCGCTGCGCCCCGGTCAGGTGGTGCAACAACTCTTCCGAACCGGGGTTGTGCGACACCACCATCACGGTTTCCGCGTTGCCAGGTTGCTCCGCAAGTACCTCGATGTAGTCAGCTACCTCCGCCAAATACAGCCGCGAATCCGCAACCACTGTCCCGGCATAGGCGTTACCCTCGGCGAACAGGTGCGCCGTGGTCAATGCTCGCACGGCAGTGGAGCTGATGATAAGGTCCGGCACGATGCCCAGTTCGCGCAGGCGCGTTCCCATTTGTGGGGCATCGCGCTCGCCGCGTGGGTTCAGGGGGCGGTCGTGGTCAGGCATTTCCGGCCCACCCTCCGCCGACTTTGCATGCCGCATGATAAGCAGTGTCTTCATCAAGGCAACCTCCCGTGTCATGGCGGGTATCATATCGTAATGGCATTTTGTCGCGTGGATTCGGCATCAGGGAGAGGTGGTGGATTTGGGGTAAAGCGCTTGCAAATACTGCGTGTAACCCCCTCACCCTAACCCTCTCCCCCTGCCAGGTGGAGAGGGGACAGGAGGTGCATACTCAGGTTTTTGGGGTAGTCGAACGTCTTGAGATAACGTCCATACTGTGTCGCGCCTTTGGCGCTGAAGACGGGGGCCGCTAAAGTTGGGGTACTGCGCCACTCGATAAAACGGGAGCGTGCGTAAGAGAAAAGGTTTCAATCATTACTTGTTTCGGGGTGACAAATTCCGAAATCGCTAGTCGCGCTGTTCGTAGAATTCGTGGAATTGTGTAAACGAATTAGTGGCAAGTTTCAAAATGCTGTGCTACACTCGGTCAGGTAGAAATGCAGGAGTGCGCGCCCCATGGATGCGGTGATGGAACATCTTCAGATGTGGTACCCGGCGTATATCGTCGGTGGCATTCTGCTGCTGCCGGTAATCTTTTTCACGCGCCACTATTCTTTGCCCGCCATTCTCTTCGCCATCGAGATGGTCATCTACATGTTCATCGCCCACGTGGTGATTTGGTGCATCGTAAACGTTGCTACCTGGTTCAAGAACAATTCTTCGATGAAGGCGCTTGATAAAGAAGGCGTTCCCGAAGGTGCGGTAGACTGGACCACGCCGCTTTTAGAATTCTGGAAGATCGAAGAATACAACCCCGGCTGGATCGTCTATATGGAAGGCGTATTCGCCGTGCTGATTGTCATCGCTGTGCTGCGTTATCGCCCGCTGAAGGTACACAACCCGCACAAACGGCGCTACGACGACGGCGGCAAATTGATTACTGGCAAGAGCAAGGGCAGCTATCAATACAAGCGGCCCGGCGCAGGCGCCACGCGCGGCAGGCATTAGGCCCGCCCGGTGGAAGGCATCCACGTTGGATACCTGGTGGCGATGGTGGGCATCATCGTAACCGTGACGGCCATTGGCGCAAACGCCATGCTGCTGCGGCGTTGCCCCCAATGCGGTGCGCGTGGATTGGTGGGGGCCGTGCAGTGTAGAAAGTGCGGGGCGCCCCAAGGTGGCGCAGGGCACTAGAAGGATACAGGTACCGGCGAGGGTGTGGGCAGCCCACGGTACGGCAAAGATAACCATGGCACGGCATGGATAACGCGGCCCCGGGCCGCGCAGGAGCATGACGGAATGGCGGAAGCGAAGGCGCAGGTCAAGTGCCGGTTCTGTTCACGCATGGCCGACCCCGAGAAAGTTCCGGGCGAGGGCGACATCATTTGCGTGCAGTGTGGGTTAAACCTGCTCACCGGCCAGCATATACATCAGCAGGGCATTCGCGCGCGCGAAGCCGCCCCCAAGCCCAAGCGGCGCATCTGGCTTTATGCGCTGCCCCCGGCATTCATTGTGTTGGCGGCAGCCGCCATTGCGGTGGGTTACTTCCTCACCAAGGACCCGGTGGCGGACGCCACGGCCCTGGCGGCAGCGGGCAACACGCTCGAGGCCACCCACCTGCTCGACACTTACCTCGCCCAACGCCCCGAAGATACGCGCGGCCTGTTACTGCGCGGCAAGCTGCATTGGCGTGCGCAGGACTACGCGATGGCCGCGAGCGATTTTACTGCGCTGCTTTCGCGCGAGCCCAAGAACGTTGATGCGGCTGCGCTGGCCATGCTGGCCGTGAGCCGATCGCCTGACAACGCACAGCGTACTGCGCTATACCAGCAAGTGCTGGAAGCGCAGCCCGACAATGCCACGGCCCAGCGCCTGCTCGCGCTGACGCAAGGAGCAAGCGGAAACCTGGAGGAGCAAGTGGCGGCCATAGAGCGCCTGAGCACTGCAGGCACTTCAGACGCCTTCCTGCTGCAAATGCGGGGGGCGGCCTTGGCCCTGCTGGGTCGCCGATCGGAGGCAGAACTTAGCTTCACCGAGGCGGACAAGGCGGGTGATACGGGAGGGCTGGCGCGGCTTTCGCAAGGTTTGCTGGCGAGCATGAATGGTGACGAGTCCCGTGCCGAGGAATTGCTTGGCGCTGCCCAAGGGGCAGGCCCCGAAGTGGCCGGGTTGGCCGCCGCGCGGCTTGGCCTTCTTCATCTCGCGCGTGGGGAATACGAGCCCGCGCTTGCCCTGCTGCGCAAGGCCACTGAGGCCGACACCGGCGAAGATGCGCCCTTCTTCCATGCGCTCTGCCTCAAGCAATTGCGCCTGACGCAGGAAGCCGTGGCCGCGCTTACGGCGATCCGCGATAAGCGTGGGGCCTATGCGCCAGACGCCGCGCTTGAGCTGGCCCTCATGGCGCTTGATGCCGGCGTGATTGAAGACGCCGAGGAGAACCTGCGGCAGGCACAAGGGCAGGGAGGTCCCACGTCGGCCAAGCTGCTTACCGTGCAGGGCAAGCTGTACCTTGCGCGTGGCGAAGACATTGAGGCGCAGCAAACGTTCCGGCAGGCCATCCAGACCAACGAGACTTATGCGCCTGCGCACCTTGAGAATGGCGTGCTTTACGTGAAGCGCGGCCTCACCGAGGAAGGTATTGAATCGTTGAAGAAATACCTCGAACTCGCGGGCGATACCGTGTCGGGCGGCGTGCCCGAGGTGCGCCTGTTGTTGACCCAATTGGAACAGACCGCCGCAGGCGCGAACGTGGCGGAGGCGGTTACCCAATGAAACGCAACACGCTAACTTCGATCACCCTTGGCGCCACGCTTATTCTTGCGGCTGGCAGCGCCCACGCATGGGGCCCGCGCACGGAATCCTCCATCGTCACCAGTGCCGCCCAGCTTCTTTCCAAGTCTGGCCTGCTCCAGATTCAACGGATTGCGAAAGACTTGGAGAAGGGCGCGCTGACGCCGCAGCCCGATCTCGAACGCATGTTCCCTGCGCTGGTGCAAGACCCCATCGGCGCGGTCGAGACGGAAATGATCTTGCTCCAGTCCGTGCGCCAGCCCGAGATTGACGGCTACTACGCCTTCCGCCTTGGCGCGCTGGGCAAGCTGGTTGCGAACATTACCGCGCCGATGACCCAAGCCGACCCGGCGATGGCTAGCCTTTATTACACCGACGTGGAGAACAACATTCAGGAAGCGGCGCTGGTGCCCGAGGCCCCGCGCGAAGTGGACCCGCAGCCGTACTTCGAGCGCCGCGTGCTTGAGGCGAACATCAATACGAGCGTCATCGAGAGCGAATACCGTTCGGGCGTGGGATTCAAGGGCGTGGCCAAGAACCTGCTCCAGCAAGACGCCAGCCGAAGCGTGGCGGCAGTGGCCGACGTATGGCGCGGCATCCTGGGTGGGGGCGTGGCGGGTAACATCTCCTCCGCGCAGACCGAGGCCTATGTGCTTGACGCCTACCGTTTTTATATTTCCGGCGGCGTGCGTGGACAGATTGAGGCCGCCGACCGGCGCCTCAGCGAAATGGCCGAACCCAGCCCCGACTTGATGATCAGAGTGGGCGATCTTTTCTACGACGCAAACATGCGCGAAGACGCAGTGGTCCGCTATGAGCAGGCCCTCGCCCTTGCGCCCCAACGGCGCGACGTGGCCGAGCGCATCTCCGAATACTACATGTCCATAGGTCGCACTGCCCGAGACGAGAACCGCCTCGAAGACGCGCTCAAGGGATTCGAAGACGCAGTGCAGGCCAACCCCCTGCATCCGTCCGCCGAGGCCGAGCGCCTCGACGTCGCCTCCATGATAGCCGACCGCGACGCGCGGCTCGTGCAAAGCCAGGCGGCTATCGAAAGCGCCAATGGATTTGAAGCCTTGGCCGAGCAGGAAGTGGTGGACAGCCATATCGCCGAGGCCGTGGCGCTGCTGCACCAGGCCCGCGCGGAATACGAGCGCGTCGAGGAAGTCTTCGCCCTCGAATACACCAAGGCCGTCAGCGGCATACGCGGCATCGACGCCCGCCTCGACAGCCTGCGCGAATCTCTCTTCCAGAATGCCCAGCTTCTCAGCGGCGTCGGCTTCGGCCTCGACGCCCAGCGCATGGCCTCCGCCAAGGGAAAGGCCCTCGACTCCGAAACCTTCAAGGCCATGATACGTGACGCGCTCGACGTGACGATCAAGGATCTGGAAACCCAGAGCCAAGATTTGTTGCGGATAGAGTAGGGCGCGACCCCGCCTGTAACCCCATCACCCTCTCGGCACACTCTCCTGTTTGTCCGGCCCAGCCGACAAACAAGGAGTACCCGCGATGAATGCCAAGCACCTGATCGCTGCCGTTCTTTTGTTGCTTGCGGTTAGCGCTCAAGCCGAAGAGCCCGCCGCCGTCCAAGGCTCACCCACTGCACGCACGAGCGCGCAGGATATGTTTGCCGACATCACGCCCGAGCAGTGGGCGGCGCTGGTACAACAACGTATGTCGGAAACCTCGAAGCGCCTCAACCTTTCTGACGAACAAAAGGAAAAGCTGCGCCCCATCATGATGGAGCAAGTAGAGAAGTTTCGTGCGCTGGCGCAGCAATCGCGCGGGGATTCCAAGCGCGAGCTGCTGGGCCTGATGCGAGAAGCCCGTGCCCTGCGCGACGAGAGCGAGGCCCGCATTTATCCCTTGCTTACCGAGGCCCAGCAGGAAGAGGCCACCAAGATGCGCGAAGAGCGCCAGGCACGCAACCGCGATGCGCTCCAGAAATGGCGTGGGGGAGACGAGGATGCCGTGCGCAATCTGCTCTTTCCCGAACTCAAGACCCCCGCCGAAAAATCATGACGCGTAGGCCACCGACCGCACCTCGACCGACCAAGGGTGCGACTCCGTGTTGACGATGAGATAGCGCGCCTTGCCCGGGCTATCCACCAGGTGGCCCGGGCCCACGAACAAGGCTCCATCCGCCCAGCGCTGAAACGGCGCGGGCGCGCCGCCGCATACCAGCAGGTCCGCCTGCGCCGCCTCGCGGTGGCGTTGCAACCGCACATGCGGGGTTTCGCCGTCCATCATTTCCGTCTGGCTCGAAGGGGACCCGTGGCACACCGTAATCCGCACGTTCTCGATGCTGCGATCGATGCGCTTGTGCAGCGCCCGCAGGTACTCGAGCCCCGCGCTCGAAAGCGCCCCATGCGTGGCGCTCAACCACGCAAACAATTCCTCGTCCAGCTTGCCCCGCATGGTGCCGGCCTTCTGCTCAAATCGCACCAACATCCGGTCCAAATCCCCTTGGCACACTGCCACGCCATGCTCTTTGAGCAGCGCAATCACCGTGTCCACCCCGCCCGTTCCGGCCAGGTTTCCGGTCTGGAAGACGGTCAAAATGCCCTCGTCTGCTATCGCGCCAAGTGCCGCTTGCAATGCCGGGGCGTTTCCCCCGCAGTCCCCAACCACCGCTATCATCATCGCTCAAGACTCCTCACCGCCCCCAGCAGGGGCGATGTATGGTTTACATAACATATTGTCAGCGTTCAACTTGCAACGATATTGCTGAACCCTTGATTTTTCACCCTGCATTCAGCCCCGAAAATAAAAGGGATTTTCAAGGCCACAAATAAAATCCCCTTAAAAATAAGGCTTGACAAAACGGTCGCTAAACGTTAGCCATATACAACGTGAACGGAATGTAAAAGGCTGCCCGTTCGCGCGGACGCCGCGCCGCAGGGGCGCGCGCCGGGAGAAACGCTGACCGCCGGTGGGCGGCGGTTAAACAAACATAGTGGAGGAATGGAACATGGCATTCAAGAAAGCCAAAGCTGGCGAAAAAGCACTGACCAAGGTTGGCGTAATCGACGCCCTCGCCACCGAAACCGGCTTGGCAAAGAAGGAAGTGGCCGCCGTGCTGGCCGCCCTTCCCGAACTGGCTTACGCGCAGAGCGTCGTCGGCTTCACGATTCCCGGACTGGGCAAGCTGGCCGTGATGCAGCGCAACGCCCGCATGGGTCGCAACCCCGCAACCGGCGAAGCCATCAAGATTCCGGCCAAGAAGGTGCTCAAGTTCCGCATCGCCAAGGCCGCGAAAGACGCCTGCACCCCCGAGAAGAAGTAGTCGATAATGCGGAGGCGCCCCCAACCCGCCCCCGCCTAACGCAACGGCCCGGCAGCCCAGCTGCCGGGCCGTTATTCTTTTGACGATGCTGTTTCCATTGTATGAAAACTTGCTCGCAGCATTGGATACAACCTGTCCCTTGTCCAGCTATGTTAAAATGAAAAGACCATGAGCAATTCAAACTCCATCAACATCACACGCCGTGCGTTCATGCAGGCTTCCGCCGCTGGCGGGTTGGCGCTGTCGGCTGGGGCCTATGCCGCTGCGCCCGCTGCCCGCGAGGGGATGCCCTACCGTGTGCTCGGCAAGACAGGGGAGCCTGTCTCCCTTCTGTGCCTGGGCGGGTTTCACATTGGCCGCCCAGAACAGACAGACCAGGAATCCATCGCCATCATGCGGCGCGCCGTGGATGAGGGCGTGAACTTCTTCGACAACGCCTGGCAATACCACGAAGGCCGCAGCGAGGAGCGGATGGGGCTGGCGCTGAAGGACGGCTACCGCGACAAGGTCTTCCTGATGACCAAGCACAAGGGGCTCGACGCGGCTACCGCGCAGGAGCACCTGGAGACCAGCCTTCGCCGCTTGCAGGTGGACATGATCGACCTGTGGCAGTTCCACGAACTGGTCCACCCCGACCAGCCGCGCCGCATCTACGAGAACGGCGCGATAGACGTTGCGCTGAAGGCGAAGGAGCAGGGTAAGATTCGGTACATCGGCTTCACCGGGCACCACATCAACCGCACGCACCTGGACATGATCGAGCGCGGCTTTGCGTGGGACACGCTGCAGATGCCGCTCAACCTTTTCGACTATCACTTCCGCAGCTTCCAGAACAACGTGCTGCCCGTGGCGGCAGCGAAGGGCATGGGGGTGATCGCCATGAAAACCCTTGGCGGTTCTCCCGCCAACTTCCTCGAACCCGGAGCGGTGTCGGCGGAAGAATGCATTCGCTACGCCATGGACCTACCCGTTTCGACCGTGTGCTCCGGCATGGACTCGATGGCGCTACTAGAAACGAACCTCGCCATTGCCAAGTCTTTCGTTCCCTTGACCGACGAACAGCGCAGCGCCCTGCGCGAGAAGGTGCGCCCCCATGCGGCGAAGGGAATGCACGAGGTCTACAAGACCCAGTGGCACCGGGCGGACATTGCGATACCCGATGGCGAAGACCCGAACCCCAACCTCGACACGGAAGCCCCGGTATTTTGAGCACCGAATGGAACGACAGCCCCGGCTGGGTGCCGCCGCGCCTGCTTGAATTCAACTACTGCCCCACTTGCGGCGGAGACCTGGTCGTCCGGCATGACGGCCACAGCTACCGTCCCCATTGTGCGCCCTGCAATCGTTTCTTCTATCGCAACCCGATCCCGGCGGCGGCCTGCTTTGTGGTGCGTGCGGATGGCGCCATGCTCTTTGCGCGCCGTGCGGTGCAGCCTTGCAAGGGCATGTGGACCTTGCCCGGTGGATTTGTGGAGATGGACGAAACGACGGAAGAGGCGGCCTTGCGCGAACTGAACGAAGAGACCAACCTGATCGCCACGCGCGCCACGCTGCTGGGCGTGACCACCAAGCAGAGCCCGCTCTCGGGGGCGGTCTTGGTGCTGGGCTACCTGATAGAAGACTGGACCGGCGAGGAGGCTATGCGCCCCGACACCGACGCGGCAGAGCTGTGCTTCTTTTCCCATGCTGACCGTCCACAGGTGCCCTTCGCCACGCACCGTGAGCTGCTCGAAATCTATGACCGGACTCAAGGCTATGCCTGAGCGCGTTCGCTTGGGAGTGTGCGCCCTGCTGATGGCTTGCTGCGTGCCTGCATGGGCGCAGGAAGCTGAACCGCCCCTGATTGCGATTGATGGCCAGCCCCCCGCCGAGACCGCCACGCACGCCGCGCCGGGGCCCACGCCCGAAGTGGAGGCCCTGCAATCCGACATCAGCGTCATCAAGCAAGACCTGAAGCTGTTGCAGGAAACACTTGACCTCATCGTCAACCGCATGATGGCCGACCTCGAAAAAGAGAATGCCCAACTGCGCGATGAGGTGCGTCGCCTGCAAGAATACGGCCCAGCTCCCGGCGGCATGGTCGATGGGGGATTCGTACCGCGTCCCGGCGCTGAGGTGTTCGACGAACTGGCGCAAGAGTCGCTGGCCGAACAAGCGCCTGCTGGGCCGCCACCCTTCACGTGGGAACCGGTGGAAGAGTGGGGTAGAGACCCCGAGACCGCGACCAAGGCCAAGGTGAATTCACTCAAGGGCATGGTCGTGCTCGTGCCGCCGGGCAGCCTGCGCGAAGACATCGAGAACCTCGCGCGCGAACTGCGCTCCGAATACGAGGCCTACGACAACATCAACATCGAGTTCTTCGACGAGATAGAAGCGGCCCGCAGCTACGCCGACCGGCAGGTGGCCGACCCCAACCACCGCATCCTGAGCATCTCAAAACACAAGGCCAGCGGGCGCGACAAGATACTCTTCATCGGCGGCCAGCAAGAAGCGCAGGAAGTGCCCACCAACAGCACGACTGCCGAGCCTGCGGCGGCGGCTGAGGCTCCGCCAGAACCGGACGAGCCGCCCGCCGCTGAGGAAGTGCCGGCTGCGCCGCCGCTGGTGGCGGAGTAAGGGCGTTGTTGTGGTGTGGTCTTTGGATCGCGCCACAACGGAAGAACAAGATCTTGAAGACAATGCGTAGTACGTCCCTGATTTCCAAATCTAATTTTCGAGGGGGCTGACAAATGCAACGATTGACAATCTTCACGACCTTGCTACTCTT
>JBIKMR010000408.1:0-2697 GCA_044359155.1 Candidatus Hydrogenedentales bacterium
CGACAACGTGGCCACCATCTCCGCCAACACCTACCGCCCCTTCATGGAATACGGAGGCTACGGCGTCCGCCGCTACCCCCGCGCCACCTCCTACGCCGTAACCGGTGACCAGGGCGTCCGCATCGACTACGAAAACGGCTGCCACATCCTCATCGGCACCCAGCATCCGGATGCTTTTTTTCAGGCTTTGCAACGGGTGCTTGACCAGCCGGAGGGGTGAACTCCGTGGTGATGTCGTCTACGCCACCACTTCCCGAATCACCCGCCCATGCACGTCGGTCAATCTTCTATCAATCCCGTTGTGCCTTACGGTCAGCTTCTCGTGGTCGATGCCCAATAGATGCAGCGCGGTGGCGTGGAGGTCGTAGCAGTAGGTTTCGTTGACGGCGGCCTTGTAGCTCCACTCATCGCTCTCGCCGTGGATGGCGCCGCCCTTGATGCCGCCGCCTGCCATCCATGAGGTGAAGGTAAAGGGGTTGTGGTCGCGGCCTGCGGAGCCTTGGCTGCAGGGCATCCGGCCAAACTCGGTGGTCCAGATGACCAGCGTGTCCTCGAGCATCCCGCGCGCCTTGAGGTCCATCAGCAGGGCGGCGGCGGGCCGGTCCATGCTGGTGCCCATGTCGAGGTGGTCACGCTTCAGGTCCTCGTGGGAGTCCCAGTTTCGGCGGGGAAATCCGTTGTCCGCGCCGCTCCACACTTGGACAAAGCGCACGCCGCGTTCGAGCAGGCGCCGCGCCACGAGGCAACTGGTGCCGAAGTCCTTGGTTATCGGCTCGTCCAGCCCGTACATGCGCCTGGTGATTTCCGATTCGCCCGCGATATTCAGCACGTCGGGCGCGCTCACTTGCAGGCGCGCGGCCAGTTCGTAGCTTTGTATGCGCGCATCCAGCCGGGAGTCTCCGGGGCGCTCCGCCGCGTGGGCGGTGTTCAGTGCGCGCAGGGCGGCCAGCCCTTCCGCGTCGGCTGCCGGGGTGATGTAGTCCTCGTGCGGCGGGTATAGATCCATGATGGGGTTTTCCGCGCCGGGCTGAATAAGCGTGCCCTGGTGGCTCGAAGGCAAGAAGCCCGCGCCCCAGTTCTTCGGCCCGCCCGGCCCAAAGCCGCGCGGGTCGGGTAGCACCACAAAGGTGGGCAGCGAATCGTTCATGCTGCCTAGGCCATAGCTGGCCCACGCACCAAAGCTGGGAAAGCCCGGCAGCACGAAGCCCGTCGTCTGCATGAACGTGGCCGGGCCATGCACGTTGCTCTTCGCCACCATTGCGGGCAGAAAGGCCATGTCATCCACACACTGCGCCAGATGCGGCAGCAGGCCGCTCACCCACTTGCCGCTCTCGCCATACTGCTTCCATTCCCACGGCGACGCCATCACCACGCCGGGGTCGCTCTGGAACAACTCCACCTTGCCGCCCGGGTCGAACTTCTCCCCGTTCTTCTTGATCAGCAGCGGCTTGTAATCAAACGTGTCGCACTGGCTCGCCGCGCCCGACATAAATAACTGCACCACTCGCTTTGCCTTCGGCGCATGATGCAGCCCCAGCGGCAACGCTTCCGAAGCGCTCGCCACCAGACCATCCCGCGCCAACATATGCGCCAGCGCAATGCCGCCCAGCCCGCCGCCAGCGCGGAAGAGAAATTCACGGCGACTCAAGGGCTGCATGGGTTTAAACTCCATTAAGCGAATGACATATAGGCTAAGCCGCGAATCAACCGCACGTTTTCTCTAGACGCGTGTGTCAAGGGAAAAGCCTAAATACTTTCCTGAGCTCGATAAGAAAAGGTGGGGCCAGAGTCACCGGGAAATCCCCACTGCTGAACTTAATTCTTAATCCATCAGCGTCGCGGGCGAATAATGCCCTCGACTTAAATGTGGAATTAATAGTATCGCCGAAGAAAATCTGTTGGTCGATGGCGGTGTTTCCCAGAATCGCGCCGGCGATCGAAAATGCACTGTCACTGGGATACTCGATATCTTCGATATTGGTCACGCTCATGCGGCTCGAGCTGCTGGGAGGAACATCGGGAGAGACGTTGAATACTCCCTTTTGCTTGGAGCGCAGGACGACGCTGCTTCCCGTCTGCTTAGAGCGAATGTCTTGTTCAAGAATCCGAACAACCTCGTTGCCATTGAAGACAAACTCGATAGTCTCCGTTACGAACGTTGACGGTGCGTCAAAGTCTTGCTGAGACTGCCAAACTCCCTGTATCCCGCCCGGAGATGGGCTGAAGCATCCCGAAAGCACAACCGCCAGCAGCAAGGTCAGACGACTAATCTTCATTGATCACATCTCCTACGGCAAGTCCCATGATCATTCACCGCGTGGTGTTTCGATCAAGGAATGACAACCGATTCCGAAAACCAAGGTTAGCAGAGCGTTGAAACGAGTTAGTCTATAAGTACTACGAGTAGACATGAACTGAACCCAGCCAGCCTCTGACAGTCTAGCCTCGATAATTCTTCCAGTGCCAACTCTGTGAGCGGTAAGCCTCTTCGCTCAATCCACAAACAGAAACTCATTCGTATTCAATATCACCCGGCACGCAGCCGCCAGCCCGTGTTGCTGCGCATACGCGGCTATCGTTGTCAGCTCTTCCGGCTGCGGCTTCCGTGCCACCGCCAACTCCCATGCCCGTGCCACCTGCGCCTCCAGCGTATCCGCTTCCGTCGCTACGCGCTCGGCCATGTACTTCGCCTGCCGG